>NZ_DBNGMQ010000020.1:0-18303 GCF_057126245.1 Yeosuana sp.
CAGTTCAGTAAAGGTTAGATAAATACCCGTTATAAACTATACTTTAACGATACAATAAAATTCCTTCCGGCAGCTGCAATACCAGAGGAATAGGTTTTATAACGCTGGTCTGTAATATTCTCTAAACTCACTGTAACGCTCGTGTCTTCAGATATTTGATACCGTGTTCGTACATTTAATGTAGTCCATGACGGAGAAAACGGATTTCCGTTAGCGTCAGAAGCGTAAATATAATCCTTACCTATTTCAGAAGGCGCTAATTGATTATATGATAGTTCCCCGTTATAGTTAGCAAATACATCAATTTTAAAAGCATCTGTATTCCAAACCAAATGTATATTTCCAAAATTTGGTGCCGCATGACGTAATGAGGTTTCCATACCGCTATCATCTTCCTCAGTGCCACCAATCACACTATATTGTGAGGTTAATGTTACCTGCTTACTCATATTTAACTCCATACCTGCTTCAAAACCATAAATCCATGCTTTTGACGCATTTTGCATCGCCTGAACATTACTTAATTCGCCATCATACATAATCTCTGTATCGCCGTTTAAATTATAATCTCTTCTAACCAAGGCATTATCTAAATAAGTATAATAGGTACTCAAATCAAAAATTAAGGTGTTTCCAAAGTTTAGTTTTAACCCTAGGTCGCCACCATAAGCGTATTCTGGTCTTAAATGTTGATTAGGAACTACTACAGATCCTGGTTCAGAATCAAACACCTTGCCTACATCGTCAATATTAGGTGCTCGAAAAGCAGAAGATGCATTAAGTTTCCATTGCAAAATTGGGTTTGGCGCCCAACTAATTCCTGCTGTTCCTGTTAAAGCGCTGGACGTATTTTTAGCCGAATCATAAGGTAAATTTAAGTAGGCATTATTTTCTTTAAAACTGGCATTGGACATAATATGATTAAAGCGCAACCCAGATTGAAATACAAATTTCTTGTTTGGTTTGTACTTAATACTCGAATAGATTGCTGCCGATTGCCAACTAGCGCCATTAGGATATCTCGATACGGTTGGGGTTAATGTATTTGTAACAATATTCTTTTCGTCACCATGAGACATAATTTTGTTATACACATATTCCAAACCATAGAAAAATCGTGTTTTAGAACTCAGCTTTTTTTCTAAATCTAAATTAAAGGAATACGCATCAACAGCCTCTTCCCTAATATTTTGTATGTCTGATTGAAAATCTCTATCGACTCTACTTTCTTGAAAATTTTGATAAGCCATGGTTACTTTTAACTTATCATACAAATTTGAAAGACTACTTAATTTAGTGATTTGGGCATTAACCATGAACCATTTTTGGGGTCCGTAATACCACTGTGCAGAACGTAAATTATCCCCTCTATAACGTATTAATCTGTCGTAACGCGGTATATCGTTTGTGGTTGTATAATACAAGCCTAAATCAAAACTCAAACTGTTGTAGGGTTCGAACCTAACTTTCTGCATCAGGTTATATTGATCGTAACCTGATTGACGCTGCACTAGGGGATTGTTATTTTGAATCATAACATCTTCATTATCGATTCTTGTAACAAATTCATTCCTTAAATAGTCTTTCGGACCGTGGCTACCCATTCTTAAATCGTTAAAATTGGTAACACTGGCATTGGTTAAAAATGCCCATTTTTTTTGTCCGATATTAAAATCAAGATGTGCTGTTTTTTCATCGCTTGCAGAAGCATATCTCAAAATTGTGTTTGTGTGTACCTCAAGAGAATCTGTATAAGACAATATGGGTTTTTGCGTATAAAAACTCATAACACCACCAACTGCATCACTACCGTAAATAATAGATCCGGCACCTAAAGTAACTTCTGCATTTTTTATAGAAAAGGGATCAATAGAAATAACATTCTGCGAATTTCCCCCTCTAAAAATGGCATTATTCATCCTTACACCATCAACCGTAATTAATAGTCTGTTAGTTGAAAACCCCCTTATCATTGGGCTTCCACCACCTAATTGACTTTTTTGGATGTAAACCTGACCCGTAGTTTCAAGTAAATCTGCACTCGTTTGTGGATTTACAAACTGTACATCCTTCGTGTTTACACTTACAATTTTTTGTGGAATATCTCTTTTTATCTGTTCAAAATTAGAAGCCGAAATAACTATTTCGTTTAGATCCTGTGTATTAATATCTAAATAAACAACATTAACTTTTTCTATTTGTGATTTTTCTAACTTTTTTACAACATGAATTAAGTGTTGAAAATATAAAATATCGTTTGATGAAAATTTATCTAATGTCGCCTCACCCTCTAAATTAGTAATCACACTTTTAGTTTTATTAACGTTATAAATAACAACTCCAAAAATAGGGGTTTCGGTAACCGAATTAAGCACTTTAACCTGCTGAGCTTTTATGAACGACGTTGCTAAAAGAAAAAGAAAAATGAGGTAATTTAATTTCATATGTTTAATTAAACACTTGATTTAATATCTGTAATGATTTTAGCTTTTTGAAATTGCCTAAATGCAATTCGTAATAAAGTAATATCATATTTAAAAAAGACTGTCTTTGTTTTGTATTCAATTTTATATGAGATAAGGCATCAAATTTTGTGCCTAACAGCTGTTTTAGAATGATTAAATTTTCACCTGAAACAGCATAATCACTATGTTGTTTTATTTCAAACTTACCATCTTGTAGATTGAAATATTCATAATCCAAATGAATATTTTCTGGATAAAAACCCAAATATTTTGTTAAGTTAACCAAAAAAAGCAAATGAAAATTTGAACAATCAGAATGTGTGTCTAACCATAACAGAGTGGTTTCTAAATAACTAAAAAGAATATCGTTTGCTTCTTCTTCTTTTAACGTATTAGTAAGTACTTCAGACAAAAACATAACGATAGCACTTTTTGATATATTTGAATGTAGACTACTGTATAATTGACTGATTTTAGTCTCTTTGATGGTATGTAATGACCTGTTTGGGTTATAAGCAATGACCAATTGAAGTTGAGATAGTAATTGAAAATAGGCCGTTCTTGTTAGTCCTTTTTTACTCTTTAAAACGCCGCGCAATAAAAAACTTAAAACACCATAATGCTGTGTATAGCATTTTACAATTAAATCGTTATCACGATATTTTATTTTAGAAAGAACAATGGCATTGGTAGTAATAAGCATTATCTAACTACCATTAATTTTAAAACTCTAGTCTCAAAGGTATCTAAATCTGAAAGCATGATTAAATAAACGCCAGATGCCACTACATTGTTAGCCAAGTTTTTACCATTCCAATAAGCTGTGCCTCCGTCAATTTCCAGATTATAACCATTGTATCTTAAATTAGTTCTTGATTGTGCTTCAGCCACCAGATTTCCTTCAATGTCTGTAATTTTAATATTTATATTTTCAGAAATATCTTTAATTTTAACTTTCTCGTCTACAATATTAAAACCAGGCCTCACAGGGTTAGGATATGCGTAAGCACTTAATAAGTCTTCTTGTGGTGCAGAACCACCGGAAAGAAAAGACACCAAGCCATTATCTGTAGCTATATAAACTACCCCAGAGGTATCATCAATAGAAAGATCTGTAATATTATCAGAAGGCAACGGTGAATTACTTTTAGTGAAATGATAAATGGTTTTTTGACCATCTGAAGACAAATAAAATAACCCTGAACCAATAGTACCTATCCATTTGTTGTTAGAACCATCAACTTTAATACTCGATATATGTTGCTGAAACAGTAATTCTTTAGCTATCCCATCTTCAAGAATGATTATCTCTTCTACTCGTAAATTATCATCTGTAAAAAAGCCGGACGTATTGTATAAAACTCTTAATCCTTTAAAAGTACCTATCCAGAGCTGATTACGTTTATCGAGCGCTAAGGCTGTAGCAAACGGAAAGGGCATGTTTTGGTCTGCTTTATAAATCCCTTTTATTAATGGATTTCCTCCATTTTCATTGAACCCAATGACTCCATAAAAATAACCAGCTGTCATCCATTTTGTTTGATCATTATCAATCACAATATCGGCAAAACCATTATTATCAAATGCATCGGGAATAACCGCATTTAATGTATAGGATTTCCATTGATTGTTTGAAGGATTAAAGGACTTTAACTGATTATCAACTTGACCAGAGGTTGTCCATAAAAATCCATTAGTATCAAATGTTGATGCTCCCACTCTAACATCAATATAATTGGGGTTATTTGGTAGTTTTAAAGATTCTAATCCGCTATTTGTCTCATTATACAAAAACGTAGGAATTTCATCATTAACTTCTAATAAACCACTAAAAAATGAACTTATAAATACTTGATTGGTGTTTTCTGGATTTATAGAGATTGCATTTAAACATTTTGCATCAAAAACATCACTATAGGGTGTGTTTATCCATTCTTCATTTTTTAAATGACTAAAACCATAACTATTCAACGGGTAGGGATTATAAAAAATATCATACTCTCCATAGGTAACCCAAAGATTATTTGGTGTCGCATTAATAGAAAACGGGGTGTTTCGTAATGGCCCAGAAGGATGAATTTCCTCAAAAATGGTTGGAGACAATATAGATGTTTTTAAAACCCCAAAATCTTTAGTCCCTGCATAAATAAAGTCATCATATACAACCGCTGAGGTATAATCTGTAGTAAATTCAACACTCGTTGAAACTTGAGCTAGAGCATTAAAATTTGAATCATAAACAAACACATTGCTTTTAGTTGTAATGATTAAATTTCCAGAAACCGAATTCATATATAAAGGAGGGTCACTATATACAAACAACTCCGATAAAACATCATTTACTATTTGATAAACTCTATTATTGGTTCTGATAACAAAAAGATTATTTTCAACTGTCTCTACGCCTATAAAATCACCGGAGGATACTACTTGCCAATTTTGAAAATCAATTAAATTAGGATCTAAAACAGATGCTTTTCTTAAACCACTACCGTTTTGACATGCTGCATAAATAATATCTCCAAAAACTGCAGTTTGCATTACTATTGTTTGACTGCCTGAATTACCAATAAAAAAAGTGTCTGCAAATTCTAAACGATCAAGATTATAAACTGAAATCCCGTAATTAGTCGCTATATACACAAGACTGCCGTACTCATTAAAATGATTAATTCTTTTGCTAGTTGGAGGAATAGTTACCTTATCAATAACATCTACAATAGTAAGTACGCTATCATCATTATCAAAAGCAATTTCTATGAGTCCATTTTCATATCCAATCAATAAAAGTTGATACGTTTCACTATAATAAATGGTTGAAATCTGTTCACCTGAAAGCCCATTTATAGTTGTAATCTCATTAATTTCTTTAGTTTGCTCGTCATAACTGAAAATAGCATTTTCAGATGCTGCATAGACTTTATTATTTCCCTTTACAACATCAATAATGTTATAAAATGAAAAGTGGCCTTGCCATAACGCAGAATAATCTTGGGCAAACTGTAAAAACGGAAAAAGAAAAATGATTAAAAATATTATCCTTTTTAACATAGATGGTATTTTAACTTTCAAATATATTTATATCTAACGAGTTTTACTCAAAAATGATATAAATTAAACAAAAAAGCTTCCTGTAATTAGGAAGCTTTTTTGTTTAATTTATATATGTTTTATACAATTCCTTGATCTAACATAGCGTCTGCTACTTTAATGAAACCTGCAATATTAGCACCTTTTACATAGTCTATATATCCATCATCTTGAGTGCCAAATTTGATACATGCCGAATGAATCGATGACATCATTTGATGCAGTTTAGCGTCAACTTCTTCAGAAGTCCAATTTAATTTCATCGCATTTTGTGACATTTCTAATCCAGAAACACCAACACCACCGGCATTAACGGCTTTTCCTGGTCCAAAAGGAATTTTTGAATGATGAAACAATTCAACAGCTTCTGGGGTACACCCCATATTAGAAACCTCTGAAACATATGTAACACCGTTAGCAATCAATTTTGCAGCATCTTCTCCATTTAATTCATTTTGCGTTGCACTTGGCATCGCTATATCACATTTTACTTCCCAAGGTTTTTTATCTGCCATAAATATCGCTTCAGGAAACTCCTCGACATAGGGGGAAACAATATCATTATTAGAAGCTCTTAGTGCTAATAAATAGTCTATCTTATCAGCATCTAATCCTTTTTCATCATAAATATAGCCATCTGGACCAGAAATAGTTACAACCTTTCCGCCTAGTTCGGTTACTTTTAGAGCAACACCCCAAGCGACATTACCAAAACCTGAAACACAAACTGTTTTACCTTTAAAAGAATCGCCATTAGATGCTAACATTTCACTGGTAAAATATGTTGCTCCAAAACCAGTGGCTTCCGGTCTAACCAAACTACCACCCCAATTAAGTCCTTTACCGGTAAAAATACCTGTATTTTCTATTTGAAGTTTTTTATACATTCCATACATATAGCCTATTTCTCTACCGCCAGTGCCTATATCGCCTGCGGGCACATCGGTATTTGGACCAATTACATGCCATAATTCTAGCATAAAAGCTTGACAAAAACGCATGATTTCAGTGTCCGATTTTCCTTTTGGATTAAAATCTGAACCACCTTTAGCGCCTCCCAAAGGCAATGTTGTTAATGCATTTTTAAAAGTTTGTTCAAAACCTAAAAATTTTAAAATACTCAAATTTACACTAGGGTGCAATCTAATCCCTCCTTTATAAGGACCAATAGCATTATTAAATTGTATTCTGTAACCTAGATTAACATGAACTTGACCTTCATCATCTAACCAAGAAACTCTAAATGTAAAAACACGATCTGGCTCAACTAATCTTTCAATGATTTTAGCCGACTCATATTGTGGATTTTCGTTGTAAATACTTTCAATTGATTCCAGTACTTCGTGTACTGCTTGTAGGTATTCCTTTTCGCCAGGATGCTTGGTTTCAAGGTTTATCAAAATGTTTTTTACATTCATAATCTTTAAATATAAAAGTGTTTAAAATATACTGCAAAAATACCAATATTAAATTCAATAATTCATAATTTAAATCCGTATATTTTATTAATTCAATAAATTGAACTATGGTTTTAAAATATATCTGGTTTACTTTATATTGAATAAAATTAAATTACATAAAGCCTTCAGGAGGTAAATCGTCAATTGAGTTTTCTAACGATTCTTGATGCTTAATAATTTTAAATCCTGATTTAAAAATTGCAGCCTTATTGCTTTTACCCTCAATAATAATAGTTAATGGGTCGTTAAAACAAATGTGTCTTAAATACTCATCTTCATAACATGCTTCTTGTTTATTTAAGTAATCCAAATCAAAATAACCATCATTAATAAAAGGGTTAATAGTAAAATATCCTACTTTAAAAGAAGTTAAATTTTGAAAGAAATGTGTTCCTTGACTTGGGTCAATTCTAAAATCATTTAAGCCGGCCTCTACTATTATTTTTGCAGAAGAAATTTGTGGCCAAATTACAGGAATACCTAACCAAGGATCACTAGAACCCCATCTTCCTGGGCCTACTAAAATATATTGCTGATCTTGTTCAGAAAATTTTTTATTTATTTTCTCAACAGCTGAAGCTATTTCTCTTGTGTTTGCAGGATTGAAAGTTTCTGGTTTTACATAAACAAAATTCTTTATATGATCGTAAGTGCCATTTCCTAAAGCAGATTCTGAATAAATAATGGTGTTATCTATATTGAAATCTTTAGGCAATTCGTTATTTGTTATAACACTTTCAACAATGGGTCTTATTTGTAAAAAACTAAATATTCTAGGTTGCCCCTTGGGAACGTCTAAGTTTACAGCAAACTCTATTTCAATAGGGTTTCTCATTTCGCGTTGTCCAATATGTAGCAAATCCTTTAAAATATCTGGCAAAGGAAATGAATCATACTTCAAAACATTATCGAACGTTATAACCCTTATGCCATCGTGTAAAACACCTGGTCTAATAATGTTATTTTGTAAATCATAAGTTGACGCAACAAATTTTAAAGAAGGATGGTTTTTAGCCTGTCTCATCGTAACCTTTCTTTTGTTAATTGCCTCACTAGTTGAAACCTTGTAGCTTTTAGGATCTAGATCCAAACCATAAAAATACTGTTGTGTATCTCGTTGCGTAGAATCTGGTGATGATAATTGCAGAACCTTTTTAGGATGGTATGGTGAAAAGCGTAAACTATGTCCGCCGCCTACAATAATTTCACCTAATCCCAAAGCAATATTAGCGATTCCTTCATTTGGTTTTTCATTTCCTATGGGATAGAAGTTAATAGATCGTGCAACTCCGGAAATATTTGGATAATAAATATCATCATATTGCTTGCCTGTTAATTCTTGAAGAATAACAGCCATTTTATCTTCTTCTATAGTATGTGCAGTTGCCTTTAGATATGCCTTACTAGCTTGGAAAAAAGCCGATGCCATTACCGATTTAATAGCATTAGATAACATTTTCAGCATATCTTTATTGTTGGTGTTTGGAATCATATATGTTGCAAACACACCTGCAAAAGGCTGAAAATGAGAGTCTTCCAAAACACTTGATGAACGCACTGCTATTGGTCTTTTTACAATATTTAAAAATGCTTGAACATCATCTAAAACCCATTGAGGCAACGGTTTTGAAATAAATTTATTTAATATTTCATCATCATTATTTGAATTTGCGACATACCTGATTAAATCATGTTGTTCTATAAATTCATCAAAAACTTCAGTACTAATAACGACCGTTCTTGGAATGGAAATACTAACATCCTCGTATTTTCTAAATAGTTTATGACGTTTTAAAAATGAATCTATAAATGCCAACCCACGCCCTTTGCCACCAAGTGACCCTTCTCCTATCCTAGCAAAACCTAAGTATTCATCATATTTTTCTTTTTCAAATTTTACAATAACACCTCTAGATCTATAAATGCGGTAGACACTTATGGCTTCTATTAAAAATTCTCTAATTTGTTCTACCTCTTCAAAATCATCATACTCCACATTACTAAAAAGATTAGCCAATGGAAATAAGGCCCTAGATTTTAACCATTTAGAATATTCACTGCGTTTGGCATGATAAGTAATAGATGCTTTAGTAACCGTTTTTAAAGCCTTTTGGAATTCGCTTAAACTTTTAACAACCTCTAAAACTTTCATTTGTTCAGGATCCCAAAATTCAAAATCACCAAATGAAAAATATTTGTTGATATAGTTTTTTAAATCTGTTCCTAATGTTTCAGAGTGTTTATGTAAAAATTTACCTTTTAGTTCAAGAGCTCTATTTTCATTATCTTGATCCGATGATTGAATTAAAAAAGGAAAATACCGTTGTGAACTTCGTACATATTTTAAAAATTCAAAACCTGCTTCAGGATCTCTTTTGCCCCCTTTAAAATAATTAACATCCGAAATAACGCCTAATAAATTACTTTTGTATTTTTCAAATAGTTCTAAGCCTTCTTCATAAGTTGTTGCCAATAACATTTTTGGACGCCCTCTCATCAGCATCATACTTCTATGCTCATTTAGCCCTTCAGACATAAAAGCATGGGTCTGCTTTAAAAGAATTTTATAAATAATAGGCAAATACCGTGAATAGAATTTTAAAGAATCTTCTACCATTAAGATAGCTTTAACGCCAATTTGATTAATATCTCTTCTGGCATTCATTCTATCTTCTGTCAATTTTATAATTGCCAAAAAAATATCAACGTTCCCATTCCAATGAAAAACAAAATCAATGATACCTTTATTGTCTTTTTCTAATTTACTTCTTAATTCTGAAGAGTAAAAGCTCAAAGCTGCAATTGGAACCTCTGGAAAGGCTCCTTTTATCTCCTTTGACGTTTCAAAAGCGTTATATTTACCTATATCCAACCATGTTATGACCAAATCAATTTTCACTTCGGCCATTAATTTTATTGCTCTTTTTGTAGAGTTTGCTTGAACAAAATTTGGCGGATATCGTAAGTTTAAATCTGTGTATTCGTTAAAAATGCGCTCATCTATTCTGCCATCTTCTTCTAACATGTAAAAATCATAGTTAGAACAGACTATAAGAATTTTATTAATTCTGTTTTGCATTAATTCACTAAATGCAACTTCTTCAAATTCATGGTTTCTTAAATCTGGTAATGGTTTCCTGCGCATTTTTTATTTAAACAATAAAGGTATTTTACTTTATACAGTCCCTTGAGCTAACATGGCATCTGCTACTTTAACAAAACCAGCGATGTTTGCACCTTTTACATAATTAATATACCCATCTTCTTCTTTTCCGTATTGGATACATGAATCATGAATATTAGACATAATCTCTTTTAGTTTTAAATCAACCTCATCTCTTGTCCAGTTAAAACGTAACGAGTTTTGAGTCATTTCTAAACCAGAAGTTGCTACACCACCGGCGTTTGATGCTTTTCCGGGCGCATACAGTATTTTTGCCTTTTGGAATGTGTGGACTGCATTAATAGTAGAAGGCATGTTGGCACCCTCACTAACACAAATACATCCATTACTTAAAAGGATTTTCGCATCAGCCTGATGAAGTTCGTTTTGCGTAGCGCATGGTAAGGCTATATCACATTTTACACCCCAAGGTGTTTTTCCTTTTTCAAATTTTGCATTTGGATAGTTTTTCACATATTCACTAATTCTACCTCTTTTCACATTTTTTAGTTCCATAACGTAAGCTAATTTAGCTTCGTCAATGCCTTCAGAATCATAAATATATCCAGATGAATCAGATAAGGTTAATACTTTAGCGCCTAAATGAAGACATTTTTCGGCAGCATATTGAGCCACATTTCCAGATCCAGATATCACAACTTGTTTCCCTTTTAAATCTTGCCCTTTTGTTTTTAACATACTTTGCGCGAAATACACAGTTCCATAACCTGTTGCTTCTGGTCTAATTAAAGAGCCCCCCCAAGATAATCCTTTACCAGTTAAAACACCTGTAAATTCATTTTTTAGTTTTTTATACATTCCAAAAAGGAATCCAATTTCTCTTGCGCCTACACCTATATCTCCTGCAGGCACATCTGTATTAGGTCCAATATGTCTAAATAATTCACTCATAAAGGAATGACAAAAACGCATTATTTCACCATCACTTTTACCTTTAGGATCAAAATCACTTCCACCTTTTCCACCCCCCATTGGTAGCGTAGTCAAAGCATTTTTAAAAACTTGTTCAAATGCTAGAAATTTTAAAATACTCATGTTAACAGTTGGGTGAAAACGTAAACCACCCTTAAATGGCCCTATCGCTGAATTCATTTGAATTCTATACCCTCTATTTACTTGAATCTCACCAGAATCATCCACCCAGCAAACCCTGAAAGTAAAGGCTCTTTCCGGTTCTACCATTCTTAAGAGGATATTTTTACCATAATAAATATCGTGTTTAACGATGTAAGGAATTACAGTTTCTGCAACTTCCTCAACAGCTTGTAAAAATTCCGGTTCTTGACCATTTCTTTCTTTTACAAGATCTAAAAAGCCTTCAATATTTCTTTTCATGTATACTAATTTGAATTATTAATTATGAACTTTGTGATTTTATCCTACAAAGATACGATATCTATAAAAAAAAGGTCTTTATTTTTAGAATTTCGTAATAAATAATTTTTTCTCATTTTATACGTTTTTATATTTATTTGTTTCTAATTCCAGTTTTTATATATTTGCTTGGAAATGCCTCAAAATAACAAACCTTATCATGCTTAACTTGAAACATTTAGCTTTTGCTTTTTTCTTGTTTGCGCTAACAACACAAACCACTTATTCTCAAATAGGCTTTTCTCATGAAATAGGAATAGTTGGAGGTCCTTTACAACTTAGATCAGATTTTGGCGTTCGCGAAAGTGATAAAACAAATTTTGGTAATTCAGGATTTGGAATTGGCATTGTTCATTATATGAATTTTTCATACAAGCCCCGTTTAAATTATTTTCGCTCAAATACATATTTTGATGAGCATTTTAAAATACGGAATGAACTTTCTTGGAATAAAACAAACCTGGAGCATTTAGGACAATGGGTTGATCCTTCAAAAACTTCAGAGGATGCAAAGCGTTTAAGAGGTCATAAAGGTGTAGCCAATAATATTGATATAGGAACTGAACTAGAGTTTTTTCCTTTTGATATTCATGCCTTTGAAGTTTTACAATACAAATTTGCACCTTTCGTGAGTTTAGGCGTGCATTATACATTTTTTACTCCAAAGGTTAGTACCACTTACGACAATCCTGATTCTGGTGCTTACGGAGATGTTTTAAATCCTTCCAATTTTTATTCTAATTGGGAGCCAGGATCGGTAGATGCCTCTCCCGGAAATACGTTTTCAATTATATCTAGTATTGGTATTCGTTATAAACTTAATAAACTATCTGATTTAATGCTTAATTTAAGAGGGCAATACTATATTAACGATTGGGTAGATGGTTTAAATCACCAATTAAATTCAAACAAATATAACGACTGGTTACTCTGGGTAAATGTTGGTTATATCTTTTATTTAAATAGATAGACATTCTAATCAATAGCTTGATTTAAATCTGCAATTAAATCATCTATATCTTCAATTCCAACACTTAATCTTATTAAAGAATCAACCACCCCTGTTTTTTCCCGTTCTTCCTGTGGTATACTTGCATGCGTCATGCTTGCAGGGTGACCACAAAGTGATTCAACGCCGCCTAATGATTCAGCTAATGTGAAAATTTTTAAACTTTCAACAATTTTTATGGCTTCATCATAATTATTACCTTTTGTTGTAAACGACATCATGCCTCCAAAATCGCTCATCTGAGATTTCGCTATGCTATGATTTGGATGATCTTCAAAACCTGGCCAATAGACCTTTTCAATTTTTGAATGATTCTTTAAAAACATCGCAACCGCTCTCCCATTTTCACAATGGCGTTGCATTCTTATATGCAATGTTTTTATGCCTCTTAAAACTAAAAAACTGTCTTGTGGCCCACAAATTGCACCACTAGCATTTTGAATAAAATATAGACTATCTGCTAATTCTTTATCGTTTACAATAAGGCCTCCCATAACCACATCACTATGTCCTCCTAAATATTTAGTCGCAGAATGCATCACAATATCAGCCCCCAAATCAAGTGGTTGCTGCAGATAAGGTGTAGCGAACGTGTTATCGACCGCCAATATTATTTTGTGTTTTTTTGCGATGTTTGATACGCCTTTAATATCAATAATATTCATCATGGGGTTCGTTGGTGTTTCTACCCAAATAAGTTTCGTATTGTTATTGATATACCCTTCAATATTTGAAGCATTTTGCATACCTATAAAATGAAATTTAATACCAAAATTTTGAAATATTTTTGTGAAAAGCCTAAACGAACCACCATACAAATCATTGGTTGAAATAACCTCATCGCCCGGCTTTAAAAGTTTCATAACGGCATCAATAGCCGCTAAACCAGAACCAAATGCCAGTCCATAATTACCGTTTTCAATACTTGCAAAGGCATTCTCTAAAGCATTTCGGGTAGGATTATGTGTTCTTGAATATTCATATCCCTTATGGCCGCCAGGTGTTGTTTGTGCATAGGTACTGGTTTGGTATATAGGTGGCATCACAGCGCCATAGGCTAAATCGTGTTTTTGACCTCCATGGATTGTTTTAGTATTGAATTTCATAAATTTTGATTTATGCATGGTTATTAATGTTATACATGCTTCTTTCTAACAGATTTTTACAAATGTAGTTTTTAATTCGGTGTATTCAAATGCAATAATTATCTTTAAGGTAGGTTAAACTATAACATATGTCATACAATAAATATATTTTCTTAATCTGCTCTTTTTTTCTTTTTCAGACCTGTGAAGAAGAAGAATACATAACCTTTTCTGAAGTTAATATCACAACTAAAAACAATTCATTAGTAGACATAAATATTCCAAAAGCATCAGGTAATAGCGCAAAATCAGAAGAAATAAATAATGAATTAAGTCATATTATAGCCAAAGAATTACAAATTGGAGATTCAGATAACGCTACTTCTAACTCTATAGAAGAAAGCATTAATTCTTTTAATAAAGAATACTATTCTTTTATAACAGATTTCCCTGAAAGCAACCAAATATGGGAAGCACAAATTGATGGCGATGTTATATTTCAGTCTGAAGAAATAATAACAATCTCTTTAACTTCCTATATTAATACGGGGGGGGCCCATGGTATTTTAACCATCACAATAACCAATTTTGATGCGCTTACGGGAAAGCGCATCCCAAATACAGATTTAACTAATAATCCAGAGCGTTTTAAAAACATTGCTAAAACATTTTTTGACAATACTATTAAAGATAAAAGCACACTTTTTAAGCCTGAAAATTTTTCGCTTCCGGCTAATATTGGATATACCGAAGATGGCATACTTTTTATTTATAACACTTATGAGATAGCGCCATATTCAAGCGGTCTTATAGAATTCACAGTGCCTTTTAAAGATATAGATAGTTATCTAGTTTTTAACAGCTCTATATAAGGCCATAATATATCCCAGATGCATCCCTTCATGAAATAAGGTAAATTGAAAAGCATCATCAATATTTTTTAAGGTATTTCCTGTTGTTGAAACAGTATATTCTTTATAATCTTTAAAAAGGTTTTTATTGAAATCTTCTTTGGTTTTTTCAATAGTAGAAAATAGTAACACCTTGATTTCATCTACTTCTGCTTGCTCTACAAACCCTTCAGGCTTTGTGTCTTTCATATATTTAGCTATCAAAGTATCATTTACAATCATAGGCAAACCAGATAGCTTATATGCTAATAATTGCTGCGTAACCAAGATATGACCAATATTCCAGATAATGTTATTGTTAAATCCTTTCGGTATTTTATTTAAATCGTTAAGCGTTAATTTTTCTAAATAATTATTAAAAAATTTACGTGTATTTGGAAGTACTTCTAATGTAAAATGCATGTTATTTATTTTTTTCATAAATATACTTTTAAAAGATATAATTACTTTATTTTGTTACAAATTTTATTAAAGAGATGAAAAAAGTATATTACTTAAAAACATGCAGCACCTGTTCTAGAATTTTAAAAGAATTAAATCTTTCTTCAGACTTTATTTTACAAGATATTAAAACCGAAGAAATCACGGTAAAACAACTGGAAGAGATGAAAGAACTTGCTGGAAGCTATGAAGCTTTATTTAGCAGAAAGGCAAAACTCTACAAAGAAATGGACTTAAAAAGTCAGAACTTAGAAGAGAGAGATTACAAACATTATATACTTGATCATTACACGTTTTTAAGTAGACCTGTGATTATTTATAACAATCAAATTTTTGTTGGAAACTCAAAAAATGTGGTTGAACATGCTAAAAAAACAATTCATAATATTCATTAAAAAAATTATTTAGGCTCCATAGTTCAAGGGATAGAACAAAAGTTTCCTAAACTTTAGATCCAGGTTCGAATCCTGGTGGAGTCACTAGAGCCTTCAGCCAATCAAGTTGAAGGTTCTATTTTAATCCTTTATCAGAAATATATTTAGTGGCAGTTTTTCCACTGTGCTTTTTAAACATGTAATTGAAATGAGTATAGCTATTTATTCCAACGGCATCCATTGCTTCTTGTATGCGGTCACAACCTTCATCAAACATTTTTGTGGCATACTGCATTTTTATATTATTGATAAAAGATGTTGTCGTTTGTCCTAATAATGCTTTCAATTTTCGATGAAGTTGCATTCTACTTAGTCCAATTTCTGTGGCAAAATCCTTTGTAGAAAAGTCTGGATTGCTAATATTGTTTTCAATTATTTTTGAAATTTTTGTTATAAGTTTCTGATCATATGGCGAATAGTGTTTTTTTACTTCGATTGTGATATTTTGTGTAATTAAGAACTCTCTAAATTTGTTTCTAGTATTTAAAATATTGACAATTTTTTGATGCAGTGATTGCGTATTAAAAGGTTTTGTAATATAATCCCAGGCACCAGCTTCAAGACCAATTTTGATATGTTCCTCTGCTGTTTTAGCAGTTAGTAAAAGTATAGGTATATGTGATGTCTTAATATTTTTTTTTAGCTCTTTACACATTTCAATACCGTCTAATTCAGGCATCATAATATCGCTTATAATAATATCAGGCACATGGTTAACTGCTTGTTCAATTCCTTCAAGACCATTAGACGCCTCCAATATTGTATAATGAGATTTTAGACTGTTTTTTAGATAGGCTCGTAAATCATAATCATCTTCAATAACCAGAATACTCTCACGTTTTTCTGAACTTTCCTTTTTTGACTTATCAAATTCAATTGATACATCACTAAAGGAATTGATTAATTTGCTCACTTGGGAAAGTTCATCATTTTGGTAGTCTTTTTCAGAAACAGGAATTGTTACAATAAATTCTGCTCCGCCATAATTACTGTCTGTGACATTAATTTCTCCCTTGTGCGCTCTTATTAATTGATAACTTAAATGAAGTCCAATTCCTGAGGAAGAACGATCTTTACCGTGAACAAAACGTTCAAAAACCCTAATTTTTTCTTTATCAGGAATTCCTTTTCCGCTATCTTTAATAATGATATTTGCAATCTTTCTGTTCTTCTTCCAAATGGGTTTTAATTCAATTTCAATGATTCCATTTTTAGGCGTGAATTTAAAAGCGTTAGACAACAAGTTATAAAGAACTTTTTCAATGATATCTTTATCAAAAAAGCACTCAAATGAATCTGGTGTTATAACATTTAAGTTAATTTCATCACTTTTTGCCTGCCACAAAAACGCTTTAGTGGTTTCTTTCGTGAAATCAGCAAGATCATTTGAAGATACTTTTAGAATATTAAGATTCGCATTTACTTTTCGAAAATCTAATAATTGATTTACCAAAAACATCATTCGTTTAGTATTACGCTGCACTATCTGAAAACAAAAATCACGACGTTCTTTGCTTAAAGCAGACTCCATAAGGTCGTTAAGAGGACCAATTATTAGTGATAATGGCGTTTTGAATTCATGTGCTACATCAGTAAAAAAAGTGAGTTTAAGTTCATTAATTTCTTGATCCTTGTTATGCTGAATGTTTTCCAGTTCTATTTGATGTTTTAGTTTCTGTCTATTATTAAGAAAGAAAATAAAGCTTAAAATAACACCTGATATTAATGCAATATATAATAAATATGCCCATATGGTAAACCAAGGAGCCGGTAATATGTTTATAATGATTTTTTTCGGGTTACCACTCCAAACGCCATCATTGTTTGCTGCTTCAACATAAAAAGTATAACTCCCTTGTTTTAAATTTGAATACGTTGCGAATTGATGATTACCAACAATATGTATCCATTCTTTATCATATCCATCTAATTTATATTTAAACATGTTTTCGGAGGCATTAGCGTAATTAGTGCCAGCAAATTCAAATAGAAAATTATTTTGTTTATAATTTAAAGTAAGTTCTTTAGTTAGGTTTATTGATTCCTGAAGTACTTTTTGACCAAAATAACTTTTCTCTGGAGAAATACTAATGTTGTGAATTTTAAAATCAGAAATTGCAACATCCGTTTTATAAGAATTATCTGTTATTTCAATAGGATCAAAATAGTTTATCCCATGAATGCTTCCAAAAAATAATTTGCCATCCTCATCTTTTCCAACGGCTTCAGTAAATGTGCTAGATTGTAACCCGTCTTCATAAGTATAACGCCGTACATTATTTTTACTTATATCAAAACGAATAAGTCCCTGTGAATTGGTAAGCCAAAGATTACCTCCGTCATCCTCAAGAATCCCCATAATCTTCCTGTTAACAATACCGTCAATAGAAATTTGGCTAATTTTATTTGAATCGATTGGTTTTCTTAAAAGACCTGCATCTGTTCCAATCCATAGCGTTCCGTCTTTACTTTTAAGAAAGCACCAAATAGTGTTGTTTGTAATACGGTAACTATTTTGCATGGATTCATTATAAACTTCTAGCGAAATAAAATGGCCTTCACTGGTCAAATTCAGTTTGTAAAGCCCGTCGGAAATAGTTCCAATCCAAATACAACTGGCATCCTTGTCATAAAGTAAGCTAAAAATTCTTTTGCCTCTTAAAATTTCAGTTTGAGGGTATAAATAATGTATCCAGTCAGTATTATCACCATTTCTAACAATTAGTCCTGAAAATGAACCAAAATAAATGTGGCTGTTTCCATCTTCACATATTGAAGAAACTTCTAGTGGGAAAATAGGATCATGCCTAGTAATTAATTTATCTTGTCTTAAATACAAATCATTTTTGT
>NZ_DBNGMQ010000021.1:0-9419 GCF_057126245.1 Yeosuana sp.
CAGCAATTGGCCACTTCAGATTATTGGTTTGTTGCAAAATTAATTGAGACTTCAGGTAATGTCAGAACATTTAGAGGACATTTTAGTTTAGTTAGATAGTCTAAAATTTATGCCCTAATCACTCTAAAGTTATGACCATAAGAAGAAAAAGACGTCAATAGACAGAATTTATTTCACATCTTCAAGCTTCATGGATTATCCATTTAAAATACTTTCGATGGATTGTAATTCTTCAGATGAAAACCCTAGATTTTTTTGAATACCAACAGCGTCCGTAATATGAGATACTTTACTAGCACCAATAATAACAGAAGTAACGCGCTTATCTCTTAGCACCCACGCTAGTGCTAGTTGAGACATTTTCTGACCGCGTTTTTTTGCGATTTCATTTAAAGCTTTAACCTTTCCAATGTTTTTCTCATTAATATCGGATGTTTGTAAAAAACTATCTGGTTTTGAAGCTCTTGAACCATCTGGAATGCCGTATAAATACTTATCGGTTAATAGACCTTGAAATAACGGACTGAAAACAGCCGAGCCGACGCCATGGTCTTCCAATACATCTAATAAGCCATCTTCTACCCAACGATTAAACATACTATAAGAAGGCTGATGTACTAAACATGGTGTTCCTAATGCTTTTAAAATTTCGAATGCTTTTTTTGATTCTTCAGGACTGTAGGATGAAATCCCTGCATATAAGGCTTTACCAGATCTTACAATTTGGTCTAAAGCCATCATGGTTTCTTCAACCGGTGTATTCGGGTCGGGCCTGTGACTGTAAAAAATATCGACGTATTCTAATCCCATGCGCTTTAAACTCTGGTCGCAACTGGTAATTAAATATTTACGAGAACCAAAATCACCGTAAGGTCCAGGCCACATGCCCCAGCCAGCTTTCGATGTGATAATCATTTCATCTCTGTAAGCTTTTAAATCGGTGTTTAAAACTTTTCCAAAATTTTCCTCGGCAGAACCTGCTGGCGGGCCATAATTGTTTGCTAAATCAAAGTGTGTGATTCCTAAATCGAAGGCTTTAAGAATCATTTTTCTTCCGTTTTCAAAAACATCAACACCCCCGAAGTTATGCCATAATCCTAATGAAACTAGGGGTAAATCAATACCGCTTTTTCCACAACGGTTGTATTGCATGTTGTCGTATCGTTTTTCGTCTGCGATGTAACTCATATTATTTTGTTTTAATTTTTATTATTTGTTTATAGTTTTGATTAGTCAATAATTTCAAATGCTACTTTTTGGTCATTTACAATCACGAAGTAATTTCCTGATTCTAAATGCTTATTTCCAAAAGAGTCGACATAATTTAAATCACGCATAGGTTCAATCTCAAAACGATAAATTCTTTTTTCTCCCGATTTGATTAATTTTTTCTCAAAGAATTGAAGCTCTTTCATGGGTCTTGAAATTGTTGCAAACGGATCTTTAATGTACCATAAAACGGTTTCTTTACCATCGGCGTTTCCAGAATTGGTCACTTCAACTTCAGCTATTAATGTGTCATCTCTTTTGATTTTTGTAGCCGATAATTTTATATCACTATAATCGTAAGTGGTGTAGCTTAAACCATGTCCAAACCAATATAAAGGGTCTCTTGGGATGTCTTGATAGTGACCAAGTTTTGGTCTAGCAGATTCGCGCATGTTATAATAAATAGGAATTTGCCCAGTAGTTTGTGGAAATGTGATAGATAATTTACCTGAAGGATTGTGTCTGCCAGATAAAACCCCAGAAACAGCAGAACCAGCCATTGTGCCTGGTTGCCATATTTCAACGATAGCATCTGCCATCTCATTCAATCTTATTAGTTCTAATGGTCTTCCACTAGAAAGCGTTAAGATAATAGGTTTATTAACTTTGAGCAATTCTTTAACTAATTCTTCCTGAATTTTTGGTAAAGCAATTGAAGAACGTGATCCGTTTTCACCACTCCAACGTTTTTTTTCTCCTAAAAAAACAATTACGGCATCCGATTTAGATACTGCTTTGAGAGCCTCTTCAAAGCCACTTCTGTCATCACCATCAAAATCACATCCTTTTGCATAATGTAGTGTGGCTTTATCTTTAAATTCTTTTTCTAAACCTTCATAAATGGTTTCCACATCTTCTGGTCTTCCCATGCCTTCCCAGCTACCCATTATGTTGGTAGAGTCCTTAACCATTGGGCCAATAATAGCGAGGTTTTTGTATTTAGAAGTGATAGGTAATGTTTGATCTTCATTTTTCAACAAGACCATAGATTCTGCAGCGAGTTGTTCCGCAACTTGTAAATATTCAGGTAATAAATAACGTTTTTCTTCTGAAACGACATCAACATAAGGGTTTTCAAAAAGGCCCAATTGCATTTTAACACGCAGAATTCTTCTAACTGCTTCGTCAATAGCCGTCATTGGTACTTTACCTTCGGTAACTAATTCTGGTAAATAATCAACATATACATCATCAACCATATCCATTTCAACGCCTGCTAAAAGTGATTTCATTCCTGCTTCCTTTTTATCTTTAGCAACACCTTGTTCAACTAAATTCCGAACAGAGCCCCAATCGGAAATAACAAAACCATCATGACCCCATTTTTCTTTAAGTATTTCTGTAAGTGTATAATGATTTGCAGATGCGGGCACTCCTGTAATATCGTTAAAACCACTCATTACGGTAGCAGCACCAGCTTTGATACCTGCTTCAAAAGGAGGTAAAAATGTTTCCCAAAGAGTTTGCATGGATACATCACTATAATGATAATCTCTACCACCTTCGGATAAACTGTATCCTACGTAGTGTTTTAAACAAGCGGCAATGGTATATTTATCCGATAAATTAACACCTTGATAGCCTTTTACGGCTGCAATAGCAAATTGTGCAGTTGCATAAGAATCCTCTCCATAACCTTCTGAAACGCGTCCCCATCTAGCGTCTCTAGCAACGTCAAGCATAGGAGAGAACGTCCAGTCTAAACCAGATAACCAGCTTTCTTTTGCTGATATTTCGCAAGATTCTTTTACCAAATCAGTATTCCACGAACAGGCTTGTGCTAACGAAATAGGGAAAATAGTACGATACCCATGAATACAATCAAAACCAAAAATGATTGGAATGCCTAAACGCGATTCTGTCATGGCCCTTTTTTGAATTTGGTTACGGTATTCTGGGTTGGTACTTCTATAGAGTAAAGAACCAATTTCTGGACTTACGGCCTTCATTTTGTCACCAATATTGTTTGGATTTGCGTTTTTACCATATGTCCATTGGTTCATTTGATTAATTTTTTCATCTAATGTCATTAGACTTAGCAAATTTTCAATACGCGATTCAATAGGTGTATTTTTATCTTTATAAACAGGTTGTTTGGTTTGTGAAAAACTGCTTGTTTGATAAGTTACTAATAATATGATGGCTAAAAGACTTCTCTTCATTTGCGTTAATTTATTTGAATTAATTTAAAGCTAAAATAAAGCCTTTAAATAAATTTTTCATTTTGATTTTTAAATTATGAAGCTCAAGTGCTTATTTTAAGATTTCTTTTTTTATTGAAATCAAAATTATTAATTCTAGATACTGAATAAAAAAAGATTCTGTAACGACTTAAATAGAAAAACTAAAAACTTCTTTTATTGGGTTCATAAAACGCTACATTTTCTTTAATGATAATTTGAATGGGAGAGTAAACCATTTTTGGTGGTGTTTTCTTATACAATAGGAAATCTGACATCATAAGAACCGATTCATACCCTTGGTTAAAGGCTTTTTGTGATATTAAGAATTTTATGTTATCATTTTCAAGTCCTTTGACATTTTTTTCTGTTGTATCAAAGCCAATAATATGCAATGTTTTTAATTTATTTTTTTCTATCAAATCACTAATTATACCAACTCTACTTGATGGAACATAAACACCTTTAATTTTTGGATTTTCTTCTAATAGGTTATTTAATTCTTTTTTTACTAGGGCTAAATTGTCAAGATTGATAGTTAAATTTAAATTCGTAATCTTAATATTATTAGTAGATATATAGTCATTGAAGCCTTCTATTCTTTTTGAAATGGCAAGATAATTAGAAATATTTGATCTAGTCTGTATTGTAAGGCAAGTGGTTCCTTCTTTTAAACTGAGGCACATTAATTTTCCAGCAACAAAACCGCTTTTATAAGAGTCTTGCCCTATAAACGAAATATTATTATACCCCTCAAGATTAATATTCATGAATATGTATGGAAGGTTTATTGATTCCAATTTCTTTGTGATTTCAATAGTTTCTTGTTTAAACATCGGAACCAATACAACGACATCAGGTTCTCCTTTTAGAAGCTTAGTAAACTCTTTTAAATAGGATAACGAGTTAAATTGATCAAATGTAAATTTCTCAATTAAAACACCATAATTTTCTACCTCTTCACAAGCTTTAGTAATTCCCATATCTGGAAATTTCCAAAACACATTTTGTTCGTCATATTTTGGAATGAGATAAGCGATCTTGAATTTCTTTTTTAAAGCTAAGGCACTGGCAATTGGATTTGTTTTAAAATTATACTTCTTTATAATTTTTTTTACTCTTTCTTTAGTTTTTGAAGATACTCCGCTTCTATTATGCAGAACCCGGTCAACAGTTCCCTCAGACACATTCGCCTCTTTAGCTATGTCTTTTATTGTTATCATTCTGAAAAATAGTGTATTAAAATTTTAAACTAAAATATATATTGAGATACATATGTATCGTGATGTGATTTTTAGCAATTTAGTAAAATTTTTAACAAGTTGTGTGCGCACACATTATTTTTATTATATTTGCGTGTTCGAACACGCAAATATAGTTTTTTAATAATTATTATAAATTAAAAATGAGCAAAGTAGTCGTATTAACCGGAGCAGGAGGCGTTTTATGTAGCATGTTGGCGAAAGCAATGGCCAAGCAAGGATATAAAATAGCGGTCTTAGATTTAAAGATTGAAGCAGCACAGGCTGTAGCCAACGATATTAATGCAGCAGGCGGAACGGCTATAGGCGTTATGGCGAATGTGTTGGAGAAAGGATCATTAGAAGCCGCAAAAGAAGAAATCAATACCAAATTAGGACTTTGCGATATTTTAATCAATGGTGCAGGAGGGAATCATCCGTTAGGAACGACCTCAAATCCACATTTTCAGGAAGCCGATCTAGAAAACACGGCTGAAGGCTTTAAAACCTTTTTTGATTTAGATCCAGAAGGCATCAAATTCGTTTTTAACTTAAACTTTATTGGAACTTTACTGCCAACTCAAATTTTTGCTAAAGAAATGGTGGGTAGAAAAGGATGTAGTATTCTTAATATTTCTTCGATGAACGCCTTTACGCCACTCACAAAAATACCAGCTTATAGTGGTGCAAAAGCGGCTGTATCAAATTTCACTCAATGGTTGGCTGTACATTTTTCAAAAGTAGGTATTCGTGTAAATGCCTTAGCACCAGGATTTTTCTTAACAGATCAAAATAGAACCTTATTAACCAATTCAGATGGGAGTCTGACTCAACGCGGACAACAAATCATCGACCAAACACCCATGGGACGCTACGGCGAACCAGAAGATTTAATAAGTACCACCTTATATTTATGTGACGATGCCTCGTCGTTCGTAACAGGTGTTGTGATACCAATCGATGGTGGATTTGCAGCTTACAGTGGTGTTTAATTGACGTTTAATTTATAATTATGAAACAAACATGGCGATGGTACGGACCTAATGATCCCGTATCTTTATCAGATATAAAACAAGCAGGTGCAACAGGAATTGTATCAGCCTTACATCATATTCCAAATGGTTCCGTTTGGACGCTCGATGACATACAAAAAAGAAAAGACCTTATTGAAAGCAAAGGACTTACCTGGAGCGTTGTAGAAAGTATTCCGGTACATGAACACATAAAAACACGTTCGGGGAATTTTCAGCAGTACGTAGATAATTACAAAAAGAGTATTGAAAATTTAGCGCGTTGTGGCATCAATATCGTATGCTATAACTTTATGCCTGTTTTAGATTGGACACGAACTGATTTAGCTTTTGAAGTAGAAGATGGTTCTAAAGCCTTACGCTTCGACATGACAGCTTTTGCTGCCTTCGAGCTGTATTTACTAAAAAGACCAGGAGCCGAAGCATCCTATTCGGAAGAACAAAAAACCGAAGCTAAAGCATATCTAGCGACACTTTCAGAAGACGGTAAACAAAAATTAGTCAACAATATTATTGCTGGTTTACCAGGTGCTGAAGAAGGGTATACCTTAGAACAATTTCAAACAATTTTAGATACATATAAAAACATTGACGCCCAAAAATTAAGAGAAAACTTGGTCACATTTTTAAAAGAAATTATTCCAGTGGCATCACAGAATGACGTTTTAATGTGTATTCATCCAGACGATCCGCCATTTCCAATATTGGGATTACCAAGAGTGGTTAGTACCGAAGATGATTATGCCTATTTGTTTGAACAAGTTCCTGACAGAGCTAACGGTATTACTTTTTGCACAGGGTCTTTAGGCGTAAGAGCCGACAATAATTTGGTTCAAATTTTTAAACGATTTGCAGACCGTGTTCATTTTTTACACTTTAGAAGCACACAACGTGACGAAAAAGGTAATTTCTATGAAGCGAATCATTTAGAAGGTGATGTCGATATGTTTAGTGTTGTAAAAGAAGTGGTAGTGGAAGAACGCCGACGTAAAGCAGCAGGCATGAAAGATGCCTTGATTCCTATGCGTCCAGACCACGGTCATCAGATGTTGGACGATTTACATAAAAAAACAAATCCGGGTTATTCAGGTATTGGAAGATTACGTGGATTGGCAGAACTAAGAGGGTTAGAATTTGGAATTTCACAAAGTTTAATCTAACATTATGATTAAATCAAAAACATTTATTACCAATAATTTTTTATTGAATTCTGATGTCGCTGTTGAATTATATAACAACTACGCGAAAGATATGCCCATCATTGATTATCACAATCATTTATCACCAAAGCTCATTGCAGAAAACCAGCCTGTAAAAAATATTACAGAAGCCTGGCTGAATGGCGACCATTACAAATGGCGAGGTATGCGCGCCAATGGTATCGATGAAAACTTTATTACAGGTTCAGCATCTTTAAAAGATAGATTTGATAAATGGGCAGAAACAGTGCCTTATACCTTAAGGAATCCTTTATTTCACTGGACGCAGTTAGAATTGAAACGCTATTTTGATATCGATGACATTCTACAACCAAGTACTTCGGATGCGATTTATAAAAAGGCAAATACTGTTTTAGAACACAAAACGCCAGCACAATTATTGGAGCAAATGAATGTGGAGGTGGTTTGTACAACAGACGACCCAACAGACGATTTGCAATATCACAAAGCCATAGCTAAATCTAATTTTTTCACAAAAGTTTATCCAACTTTTAGAGCAGACGAATTATTTTTTATCGGTCAAGACACGTTTTTGGCTTATTTAGATAAATTAGGTACTTCTGTAAACTTCCCAATCAACAACTATTCTAATTTCCTAAAAGCTATTAATGCGAGAGTCCTTTATTTTAATGAGAACGGATGCCGTTTATCAGACTTCGGTGTTGGGGAAGCTTTGGTCATTGAAGATTTTACAGAAGAAGACGTCACAAAAATATTCAACAAAAAGTTAAAAGGAGAACCTCTTTCAAATTTAGAAATCAATAAATACAGATCGAGTTTATTTATTCATCTTGCGAAGCAATATCATAAGTTTGATTGGGTACAGCAATACCATTTAGGACCTATTCGTAATAACAATAGTCGTTTGGCGGAACAAGTTGGACTTGATGCAGGTTGTGATTCTATAGGCGATTTTCCTATGGCGGAATTTATGTCTAAATTGTTTAATACCCTCAATACAACAGACCAACTAGCAAAAACGATTACTTATAATTTAAATCCGTCACAAAACGAAGTGTTTGCAACCATGATGGGGAATTTTCAAACCGGAGGAACACCTGGCAAAATGCAATGGGGTTCTGGCTGGTGGTTTTTAGATCAGAAAGACGGTATGGAAAAACAATTGAATGCCTTGTCTAATATGGGCTTATTAAGTCGTTTTGTGGGCATGCTTACCGATAGTAGAAGTTTCTTATCATTTCCAAGACACGAATATTTCAGACGTATTTTATGTGATTTATTAGCTGAAGATGTCAAGAAAGGTCTAGTGCCAAATGATATTGAGTTCCTTGGAACCATGGTTCAGAATATCTGTTATAACAATGCTAAAAACTATTTCAATTTTAATTAAATTCACACAAACAAAACTCGATAACTTATGAATGAACCAAAAAAGATAGGCAATTACAGATACCGCATTTTAGGGCTTTTAATGTTTGCTACCACCATTAACTACTTTGACAGAAGTATTATAGGTGTGATGGCGCCAACCTTAGAAAAATTATTTGGATGGTCTAATAATGATTATGCTAATATTATGATATCCTTTAAAGTAGCCTATGCTTTAGGGATGCTTTCCATGGGCGGATTAATAGATCGATTAGGTACCAAAAAAGGCTATACCTTATCGATTGCTATTTGGAGTGTATTTGGCATGCTCCATGCTTTGGTTCGTCCGGGGTTTAGTGTTATCGGATTTGCAGCCGCACGATTTGGGTTAGGATTTGGAGAATCAGGAAACTTTCCTGCCGCCATTAAAACCACGGCTGAGTGGTTTCCAAAAAAAGACCGAGCGTTTGCTACCGGTCTTTTTAATGCCGCGACCAGTATAGGAGCCATTGCAGCACCATTTGTAGTGGGTTGGATTGTTCATGAAAACGGTAAAAACTGGCAAATTCCGTTTTTACTTACAGGCGTATTGAGTGCCATATGGGTCTTTTTATGGCTTCGTATGTATAAAAAGCCAGAAGTTCATCCTAAAGTGACTAAAGAAGAATTAGACTATATACAGAGTGATTCAGGAAAAGCAGAGAATGAAGAAAAGCTTCCATGGAAAAGTGTTTTAGACAAACGTCAAACTTGGGCCTTTGCTTTAGCTAAAGTAACTGATGCTGTTTGGTGGTTTTATTTGTTTTGGGGTGCCAAATTCTTAGCAGAAACCTTTGATGTGAATATTAAAAACATCGCATTGCCATTTTTTGTGATTTATATATTGGCCGATGGAGGAAGTATCTTGGGAGGCTATCTATCAGGGGCCTTTATAAGAAAAGGATGGGCGATTAATAAAGCAAGAAAAGTAACCTTACTTATTTGTGCTATCATAATACTACCAGTAAGTTTTGTGGCGATTACAGACAATAAGTGGTTAGCGATTTTCCTTATTGGATTAGCAGCAGCTGGTCATCAGGCGTGGTCAGCCAATATTTTCACGTTGGTGTCCGATGTCTTTCCAAAGAAAGCAACCGCCTCTGTTGTAGG
>NZ_DBNGMQ010000022.1:0-9486 GCF_057126245.1 Yeosuana sp.
ATAAAAGAAAGAAAGCTGTTGGCAAACGCTTGCGAATGGATGAAACTTATATCAAAGTTAAAGGGCAATGGCGCTATTTATATAGAGCAGTTGATAAACAAGGCAATACAGTTGATTTCTTGTTAACCAAAAGAAGACAAGGTATGAGTGCGCAATCATTTTTAATCAAAGCTATTGGAAGTAATGGAAAACCTGATCTTATCAATATTGATAAAAGTGGAGCTAACAAACACGCTATTAGAGTTTATAATAAACGTTCTTTTTCTAAAATCAAGGTAAGGCAATGTAAGTATCTAAACAACATTGTTGAACAAGACCATAGATTTATTAAAAGGCGAATTTTAAATGGTTTGGGATTTAAAGAATTTGAGTCCGCCAAGAGGACACTAGCAGGAATAGAAATAGTACATATGATTAAGAAAGAACAGTTGATTTCTAATAGAAAATCAATGTTTAAGTCGTTTCAATTATTGGCTGCTTAATCCATGAAATTAAAGGATAATTTTTTATTTTTTTTAATAGATGCGATAGAACCAACACAAATTATTGAATTATTCTTGAAATTAAAATTGAAGGGTTTTATTATTTAATATTTTAATTCCAAAGATTAAAATTATTTGAGAGTTCAAATTAAAGAGGTAAACTTGACTTTCCGTTTTGCACATCTGAAGCCAAATCATTAATAGTTTTTTGTTTTAAATTTTTAATCAAAACACTTCTTGATGGACTGACGAGTTCATGAACTGGACATGGATTATGATGGTCGCAAGTTTCTAAACTTAGTAGGCAAGTATTTAATTTTTTTTCACCTTCAATTACCGCAATAATATCCATCACATTTCTAGTTTTATCCTTGTCACTTAAAAAAAATCCTCCTTTTGGACCCCTTGTTGAAGATATTAATTTTTGCTTAGCAAGTTCCTGTAATAATTTAGCAATATATGGCTTCGGAACGTTTATGGGGTCAGCAATATCCTTTACCATAATTTTATTTTCTTCACTTGATTTTATTGCTAAAAACAATACCGCTTTAATGGCATATTTGGATGAATTTGATATCATTTTGTAAATATATTTTTTTGTTCAAATTAAAAAAGATATTTTTGTCTTAAATATGATTAATATCATATTTATAAAGTCTACAAGATATTATTTTTAATCTATAAAATTATAAAGCATGAAATTAATAGTAACAGTTTTAACCATTTTACTTTCGATTAGTCTAATTAGTTGTGGTGGAAAAGAAGAAAACAAGAAAGAAGGTTTTTCTTATGAAAAAAAGACCACAACCAAAACGACTCCCGCAGCTCCTGTAACGAAGATTCCGGCATCTCAACAAATCAATTTATTAGATAAAGGTGTTGGTCCAATTACTTCACTTCAATTACCAACAGAAATAGACCAAACTATGGTTACCCATGGTGCTGAAGTTTATAAAAAAATGTGTACGGCTTGCCACAGACCAGAAAAAAAGTTTATTGGTCCTGCTCCAAAAGGAATCATGGAACGTAGAGCTCCAGAATGGATTATGAATATGATTTTAAATCCAGAGCAAATGGTTAAAGAAAACCCATTGGCTAAAGATTTATTGATGGAATTCAATGGTGCACCTATGGCGAATCAAAATCTAACGGAGGAAGAGGCAAGAGCTGTATTAGAATATTTTAGAACACTTTAAAACACAAACACTCTAAATAAAACCAAATGAAAACACTAATCAAATTATTATTTTTTATTGTGCTTTTAGTATGTTTTGTTGCTTGTAATGGTAACTCAAAGACATCAGAAAATACAACAAACGAAAAGGCAGATAATGAAAGAGCTAGCCAAAAAGAAGGGCAGGCTTTTATGAAAGATGAAGGTGGTACACCAAATGCATTACAATTAGCTATAAGCTCTGAAGACCACACTACTTTAGTTGCGGCAGTACAAGCGGCTGAAGTAGAAAATGCATTAGTAAATGTAGGACCACTAACAGTGTTTGCTCCAAACAATGCTGCATTTTCAAAAATTGATAAAGCAACTCTAAATAGTCTTTTAGAGCCAGAAAATAAAAGTAAACTCGCTTTTATATTAACGCATCATGTTGCACCTGCTAATTATCCTGTAGAGATGTTAAAAAAGAATGCCGCAAAACGACGTAAACTATATATGGCCTCGGGTAAATATTTAGATGTTACAGAAAAAGATGGAGACCTTTATGTTGACGGTATTAAAATACTGGGCACAGTAAACGTTAGCAATGGATGGGTGCACGTTACCGAAAGTGTAATTCTACCTAAAGACTAACTAAAATCGACTAATTAAAATAAATTTATATGAATACAATAGGTAAATATTTACTTGGAATTTCTGCTCTTATCTTTTTGACAAATTGTGGTAATAACAGTAATAATAGTAATTCTGGAGCTATGTCTTCGAGCAAGGCGGAGAAAGTGTATGTTGCACCAGGTGAACATGATGAGTACTATGCTTTCTTTTCTGGAGGTTATAGTGGTAACATTACAGTTGCTGGACTTCCAAGTGGCAGAATGTTCAAGGAAATCCCTGTATTTTCTCAGTTTCCAACGTCTGGATATGGATATTCTGAAGAAACAAAGCCAATGCTTAATACATCATTCGGTTTTGTACCTTGGGGAGATGCTCACCATCCGGATATTTCACAGACTAATGGTGAATTAGATGGACGATGGATCTTTATCAATGAAAATAACACACCACGTATAGCGCGTATAAGTTTAGAAACTTTTGAAACAGAGGAAATTATTGAGATTCCTAATAGTGCTGGTAATCATGCCTCTTCATTTGTGACGGAAAATACGGAATATATTGTCGCAGGTACGCGTTTTGCCGTACCTAACCCACAACGCGATATGCCAATCAATGAAATGAAAGGGCAATTTAAAGGGCCTCTTTCTTTTGTAAGTATAGCAGATAATGGTAGAATGAACTTAGAGTTTCAATTAAACATGCCAGGTTTCAACTATGACTTGGCGCATCCAGGACGTAATAAATCTCATGGATGGTTCTTTTTTACAAGTTATAATACAGAAGAGGCTAATACATTGATGGAAGTTAATGCATCTCAAAATGATAAAGATTATATCGCAGCTGTAAACTGGGAAAAAGTTGTAGATTATGTAAAAAATGGTGGTGGTAAAAAAGTCGCTGGAACATATGCGCACAATGTTTATGATGAAAAAACACACACTGCTACTTCTACTATGAAGGAAGGTGTAATTTCAGTAAATCCTACAGAAGTAGAAGGTGCTGTATATTATATTCCAATTCCAAAATCACCTCACGGATGTGATGTTGATCCTTCAGGTGAATACATTATTGGTAGTGGTAAATTATCTACAGATCTCAGTGTATATTCTTTTGAAAAAATACTTACAGCAATAGCAAACCAAGACTTTGTTGATGACGCTTACGGAATCCCAGTTTTAAGTTATGAAAATACAATAGCTGGTGTAGTTACTCAACCAGGTTTAGGACCTTTACATACTGAGTTTGATGGACAAGGAAATGCTTATACAACATTCTTTATTTCTTCTGAGGTAGTGAAATGGAAATTAGGTACTTGGGAAATTCTAGACAGACTACCAACCTTCTACTCTGTAGGTCACCTTATGATTCCTGGAGGAAACTCCAGAAAACCATTCGGTAAATATATGGTTGCTATGAATAAAATCACCAAAGACCGTTACTTACCAACAGGCCCTGAGTTAGAACACTCTGCACAGTTATATGATATTTCTGGTGATAAAATGGAATTATTGTCTGATTTTCCAACTCATGGCGAACCTCACTATGCGGCTGGAATTAGAGCAGATCTTATTAAAGAAAAGAGTAAAAAATATTACGAATTATCTGAAAACGAACACCCGTATGCTGCCAAAAGCGAAAGTGAAGCTACGGTTACGCGTAAAGGTAATGAGGTACATGTTAGTATGACTATGATTCGTAGTCACTTTTCACCAGATAATATTGAAGGCGTAAAAGTTGGAGATAAAGTATACCTGCACATGACGAATCTAGAACAAGATTTTGATGTGCCTCATGGTTTCTCAATAATCGGTGCTAATACGTCAGAGATTTTAGTAATGCCTGGCCAAACCAAAACGATAGTTTGGGAACCAAAGCGTGAAGGTGTATGGCCATTCTATTGTACAGATTTCTGTTCTGCGTTGCACCAAGAGATGCAAGGTTATATAAGGGTGTCTGCAGCAAATTCAAACACACCTTTAAAATTCACTTTAGATGATGAATAAAAGAGTTAAATAGTTTTAGTGTTAAAAAATGTTATTTAACTCAAAAATGGGCGAGTCGTAATATCTCGCCCATTTCTTTAAATTAAAAACCACATGAAATCCGCAAGTATATTAATGATAATAGGATCAGCCCTATTACTTGGATTATTTATTTTTCCTTTATGGAGTATTGAATTAGAAGCTCCACAATACCCGAGTGGTATTGGAATGAACATTCATCTCAATGGTCTTCAAGGTAAAGAAAAACATGATTTACAAAACATCGATGGCCTAAACCACTACATAGGCATGAGTAAATTGCCAAAACCCGAAGATATGTGGGAATTTAGTGTGTTTCCAAAAGTTATTGGTGGTATGGCTGCCTTGGGAATTATTACTGGTTTATTAGGTTTGTTTAAGTCTATTTCGCCAAAATGGTTTTTATGCTGGTTAGTTCTTATGATAATTTTAGGTATATTGGGAATGTATGATTTTAATGCTTGGATGGTGGATTACGGAACCAATTTAGACCCTAAAGCCATCATGAAAATGACAGATGCAGACGGAAATCCATTAAGTTATAAACCACCATTATTTGGAACAAGACATATCTTAAATTTCGTAGCAAAATCTTATCCGAATACTGGCGCTTATATGATGGGCTTCGGTATGTTCCTAACTTTTGTTGCCTATTGGATAGGAAATAAAAAAGTAAAACCTTTAAAAGCATGAAACGCCTTGGCCTTTTACTAGTGTTTTGTTTAATGTTAGGTTGTAGTAAAACACCTGAACCAATTAACTATGGTGCAGATACGTGTCAGTTTTGCAAAATGACCATTGTGAATAAAACACATGCGGCTCAAATGGTTACAAATAAAGGCAAGCAATATAAATTTGATGCTATTGAGTGTATGATTAGATTTTTAGGTGATAAACAAGATCTTGTATCAAAAAGCAACCTATTAATTACTAATTATATCTCACCAGGCATTATGACCTATGCTAAAACTGCTGGTTACGTAGTGTGTGACGAAATTAAAAGCCCAATGGGAGCTAATCTTACAGGATTTATATCTTTAGAACAAGCAAAAGCAAAAATCACTTATAAATCAGCCGAATATTATGACTGGAAAGGTGTTTTCGACAAACTTAATTAAATTGAATTCATGAAAATACACTTTGGTATTGTTTTATTTTTAATTTCAACCTGCTTTGCAATCGCAAAAACAATCACGGTTTGTAAAGCAGGTTGTGATTTTAAGACCATTCAAGCAGCGGTAGACAGCTCAAAAAGTGGTGATAGTATTTTCATTAAGGCAGGTCTTTATAAAGAATCTAATATAGTTGTTTACAAAAAATCTCTTCATGTTACTGGAGAAGAAGGCACAATAATAGATACTCAACAAAATGGTTATGGTTTTTCAGTAGAAGCTACTGATATTATTATTAAAAATCTAACTATTAAAAATATAGAGGTAAGCTATACTAAAGAATATGCGGCTATTTTACTTTTTAAATCCTATGATTTTGTAATTGAAAATATTACCGTAGAAAATGCCTTTTTTGGCTTTCTGATTCAAAAATCTAAAGATGGTCTTGTGCATAATAATACTATTTCAGGAGATGGTAAAGCAGAAGCAGATTCCGGTAACGCCATTCATCTATGGCATTGCGAGAATGTAAATATCACTAATAATGACGTTAGAAGAATGCGGGATGGTATCTATTTAGAATTTGGTAGTAGTGCCTATATATCTAACAACTATTCTACCGAAAATTTGCGCTACGGATTACATTTTATGTTCTCAAATAACAATACTTATGAAAACAATACCTTTGAAGCTAATGGTGCAGGAGTAGCTGTAATGTTTTCGAAAAAAATTAAAATGTATAATAATGTCTTCAAGAAAAATTGGGGAACCGCTTCTTATGGAATATTACTCAAAGAAATTAATGATGCCGAATTAAAGCACAATATTTTTGAAGATAACACTATTGGTATTAATGCTGATGGAACAAACCGAATAACCTTCACTGAAAACACGTTTCTGAATAATGGATATGCCATAAAAGTTCATGGTGCTTGTTATGACAACATCTATTCAAAAAATAACTTTTTATATAATTCTTTTGATTTGTCTTATTCAGGAAATTTAAATAGCAATAAATTTGAAAACAATTATTGGAGTAGTTATACAGGTTATGACTTAGATAAAAATGGTATTGGTGACATTCCATACAGGCCAGTAAAACTCTTTTCATACTTGGTTAATAGAACCCCAGAAAGCATCGTATTGTTGCGTAGTCTTTTCATAGATATTATAGATTTTTCTGAAAAAGTATCACCTGTTTTCACACCCAAAAATCTTATTGACAACCAACCTTTAATGACGCAAGTTATATGGTAGAAATAGTTGATTTGTATAAAAGTTTTGGTAAAAATGAGGTCCTAAACGGCATCAACTTATCCATTAATGAAAGTGGTATTTTTGCAGTACTAGGCCCTAACGGATCAGGTAAAACTACTATTATAAAAACTATACTAGGTATGGTGATTCCAAATAGTGGAAGTATTAAAGTTTTTGATGTTGATGTTAAGAATAACTCAGACTATCGCCATAAAATAGATTATTTACCACAGATTGCTAATTTTCCAAGTAACTTAAAAGTTAGCGAACTCATTAAAATGATTAGGGATTTGAGAGGCAAGACCGATGCAGGCCAAAATCTAATTGAAAAATTTAAGCTAGAGCCTTTTCTAAATAAAAAGTTAGGGACATTATCTGGAGGGACAAAACAAAAAGTAAATATTGTGTTAACCTTTATGTTTAATAGCCCAATAATCATTTTAGACGAACCCACAACTGGTTTAGATCCAATTTCACTAATACAACTTAAAGAACTTATTAGAACAGAAAAAGCTAGAGGAAAAACAATCTTAATTACGTCTCATATCATGAGTTTTGTAGAAGAAGTTGCCGATAAAATTGTTTTTATTCTCGAAGGAAAAATTTACTTTAATGGGAGTATTAGTGAATTAAAAACTAAAACGAAGCAACAAGATTTTGAGCATGCCATTGCAAACATATTAACCGAAAATCATGCTTAAAATATTAAAATATAGTTTTTTTGATTTAATGCGTAGTAGCTGGAGTTATGTCTATTTTGCATTTTATTTTCTTTTAGGTATAGTACTGCTATTTCTTAACAACGATTTATCTAAAGCTGTAATTACACTTATGAACGTCATAATTGTTTTGGTTCCGCTTATCGGAACTATTTTTGGTGTGATGTATTACTATAATTCTAAGGAGTTTACAGAACTTTTATTGGCACAACCCTTAACGCGGTCATCCATTTTTATAGGTCAATATTTAGGTGTAGCTTTATCACTTTCAATGAGTTTAATTTTAGGTCTAGGATTGCCATTTATTGCTTATGGTTTGTTTAAATCTAATACTATATGGGACTTCTCATTATTACTAGTTGTTGGTGTTTTTTTAACCTTTATTTTTAGTGCTTTGGCTTTTAACATCGCGCTTTCAAATGAAAATAAAATTAAAGGTTTCGGTTATGCCATTTTACTTTGGTTGTTTTTAGCAATCATTTATGATGGTGTTTTTTTATTGTCACTTATCATATTTGAAGATTATCCATTAGATAAATTATCATTAATAGGAAGCATGTTAAATCCTATTGATTTATCAAGAACTCTTATACTATTAAAGCTGGATATTTCTGCCTTACTGGGTTATACAGGAGCCGTTTTTAAACAGTTTTTCGGAACAAATTTAGGGTTAGTTGTCTCCTTAATTATGTTATGTATATGGGTGATTATTCCAGTTTTTAGAATTGTATATAAATCAAAACGAAAAGACTTCTAGAAAGTTAAAACATTTCCCCATTTTAATAGGTAAATAATAAACACTGTAATTCCACCACTAAAGAATAATGCTCCAGTCCAATAAAAAGTTCTTGTTCCCCATTGTTTGAACATTTTTTTACCGTATTCTTTTTCAGCATATCCATTCGTCAGTTTCCAATAAAGAAAAGTGACTATTGAGAAAAGTGATATTACTATTAATATTATCCAAATATTTTCCATTTATTAAATTTTTAGTTTTGTTGCTCTTAATTGTTGCCAACGGTCTCGGCTAAGAGTAGTTGCGTGGTTTAGTGTTAAACTTTGCATGTACACACCAAACTGAAAATCCGCGAGTATTTTCAGAAGTAAGCGAGAACAAGCAATTACTTTTAGCCATTGTTGCCAGCAGTTTTTATTCCGAAATTAGTTTTTTGATTTCTTTTGCTAATTTATCTACGTTTCCTTCTGCATTTCCAATAGAAATATATTTTATAATTCCATTTTGGTCAATTAAAAAACTTTTTGGGATAGCTCCAGTGGCATATTTATTCCAAATTTCCTTTTTTGGGTCAATACCTACATTGAAGTCAACTCCATATTTTTTCATTTTGTCCATTTTTTTCTCAACCTTTTCTTTATTTTCTCCAATAGACACTGCAATTAAAATGAAATTTTCATCTTTAAATGGTTCAAGTATTTTTTCAGGGAACTCCGCAAATTCCATAAGACAAGGCGCACACCAAGTAGCCCAATAGTTTAACAGGACAACTTTTCCTTTTAAATCCGAAAGATTTATTTTTTCTCCATTTATCATTTCGACAGTGAATTTATTTGCAGTGTCGTTAATGTTTAATTTTAATTCGCTATTACGATTTTTTGTTTGAGGAATCTCTTTATTCTCTGCACTTATTTTATTTTGACGTTCTGCTTTTTCTTTTTCGGAAAGTAAATCTATTTTGATTATAAACTCTCTATCTCCAATTTTATCACCAAATTTTTCTGCAAGTTCATTTCTTTCTTTCTCCGTTACTCCTTTATTCATTCCTTTTATCAATCCTTGCTGTCCTAATTCTCCAAGTTTTTCTTTGGTTATAATTTGATTATTAGCAATAATTACGTATTCTGGTTTCTTTATTTCTTTTTCTTGTGCAAATAGCGTAAATCCATAAAGTGTGAAGATTAATACAATTAATTTTTTCATTGTTCTTGTTTATTCAGATTATCGTTCGTTTTTTTTTCAAATGTCTTGTCCTGAAATATGGCTACAGGTTAAAATTGATTTACGCTGTTAATTTATATACCATATTTGGTGTTTTATAGTCTAAAGATAAATGTAATCTTATTTCGTTGTATAAATTAATTGCATTT
>NZ_DBNGMQ010000023.1:0-2371 GCF_057126245.1 Yeosuana sp.
ACGCACAAAAATATTGTAGTAATAGTTGTAGGGCAAAAGCTTATCATAGAAGACAGGTGAATAAGGGTGATGTAAAAAATACTCCCAAAGAAAAAAAAGATGCATTACCTCAATTCGTGCAACCTAAAAACATTCCAATAGAAAAGAAAAATGCTATTGAAAAAATGAGTTCTGCTGGAGTCGGTAATGTTGTTGCGGGAACTTTAATTGCGGAATTTATCAAAAACCTATTGACTGGTGATGATTCTAAGCCAGCAACAAAAAAAGATATTGCGACTCTGATTAATAAGCTTGATAGATATCATTTGATTACTAATTTACCTCCGAGAAACTTTAATAAATTCCCGTATTTTGACCTTCATACCAACCATGTGGTGTATTTTTAAGTTTTTACCGTGTCTAAATACAACATATTAATTATTATGATATTTTGTTTGTATTACATATATTACCTATATTAGCTCTATGGAAGAGCTCATCAATCTAATAAATCAATATCCCGGCCTATCAAAATCTAAGGTATCCCTATCTGATTTAGACGTGGCACATCGTGTGTTCTTTAATTGGAAAGACAAAGGTATCATTGACTATGAGCATCAGATGTCCGATGAGGATATTGCTAATAAAGTCACACGGAAAAAAGTTGTACTCAATGCCTTTGAGGCTTTGTGGGTTCTCATAATTAAAGAACTGCGCTCTTTTAATGTTGGTCTTAGCACGATAAAGGAATTGAAGACCTTTCTATTTACCATACCTGATTTTAATTTCATGAAAGAGATGTCTAAAGACGACATCATGGAAATTGGTCGTATAGCATTGGATCATGAAGTAAACACTTTTTTAAATGCTTTTAATATAGATATCCATGGCATGGTAGATTTTGTGCAGAACAGTCCTGATTCCACTAAAATTTATTATAGTCCAATGGGAACGCTCATAAATGCTATTTTGCTCTCAGGACAATCACCCAGTATTTTTATTTTCAAAAAGCCTTCGGAAACTAAGCTTAGTTTTGAGGTGTTTAATCCTACCCTAGAGTCATTATATCACCAACAAACCGATGAAGATTATAAAACTGAAATAATCCAAGGATTAGTGGAACACAGTGTGATAAATATTCCCATAAGACCTCTTTTTGAACGGTTTTTTGAAAACAAATCCTTACTTAAATATTCCAAAGACTTTGGGCTGCTTAGTACTAATGAGCTCAAAATCTTAAAAATACTTAAGTCACGAAATTTTGATAAGATTATCATTTATAAAAACAATGATCAGCAGATAACTGTTGAGAGCACATCTAGTGTTGAAGTCTTAGGACATCAAGCTACCGAACTCAATAAAATACTTGGATTGAATGACTATGGGCACGCAAAGATTATTTTTAGGAATGGTAAACATTTATTAATAAAAAATACAACAAAACAGAAAATAGACCTAGGAAATCCCTAGCTCTTAACTATCCAAAAGTCATATAACAAGTCTCGAAAACTTCTTATGGACCCTATTGGAAATAATGAAAATTAATGATGCGAAACGCATTTTAAACAAAAACAATGAAAGTCCGTATACGGACCAAGAAATTAAAGAGATTGTAAATATGTTAGAGGCTATATCTGATGTGATATGTCACAACCTAACGCATTCAAAAAGTTAAGCTATGAAGAACGTTATCTTATATGTACGAGTATCTACAGATGAACAGGCTGATAAGGGATATTCGCTTCGTGATCAGGAAGCTAAATTGACACAATATTGTGAAGAGCGTGATTATAATATCGTTGCTATTTACAGAGAGGATTATTCAGCGAAAACATTTAACCGCCCTGAGTTTAAAAAGCTATTGGCTTATTGCAAGAGTAATAAAAGACAAATTGATGAGCTTTTGCTTGTAAAATGGGATAGGTTTTCCAGAAATACGGCTGAATCCTATCAAATGATAGCGACTTTTGATGCTTTAGACATTAAAATAAATGCCATTACCCAACCTTTAGATATGTCGATTCCTGAACAGTTACTCATGTTGGCTGTTTACTTAGCGATTCCTGAGGTTGAAAATCAAAGGCGTTCTCAAAATGTGATTGCTGGTATGCGTCGTGCTTTTAAAGAGGGTAGATATGTTGGAGCTCCTCCGAAAGGGTATTATGTAGGACGAGATGATACCAAAAAACCAATTTTAACACCTTCTCCAATTGCTCCTTTAATACAGGAAGGGTTTGAACTTATTGCTAAAGGTATTTATACGCAAAAAGAAGTCTTCAAAAGGCTAAACATAAAAGGTTTAAAAAGCTCTAAATCCATGTTTTCTATTATTCTTAGAAATCCTATTTATTATGGCGGAGTATTTATTAAAGCTTATAAGGACGAGCCTGAA
>NZ_DBNGMQ010000024.1:0-4142 GCF_057126245.1 Yeosuana sp.
GACCTTCAATCTCTTGAAAGCCTTTCTAACATTGGTGGAGAAGATCGGGCTCGAACCGACGACCCTTTTGACTGCCAGTAACATATTCAATGCTATATAATGTATTGATTTTCAATATAATATAAAAAACACATTCATACACTTTACATACACAATAAAATAATTTTCTTTTATTCATAGATAATGTTTTAGTAAAGAACAATCTATCTGGATTACAACATCCTAAAAGCAGGCTCAAAAGGCCTAATGAACTAAAGGTAATTTAGATAGTAAAAGAGCAGGGATTCGCATTGTTGACGGAATCTAAAGTTCCTACGGCTATAATAACCTTAATCCTCTCTTTTGTTCTTTCTGATTAATTTATCTAATTTAACAAAAGACAAACTTAAGCCGTGTATAAATAATTGCTTTGCAAGTGCTTATTTGGAAAATTCCTTCGGAATTTTCTCTGGCAAGTATTTGTTTACTAAATTAGTTCCTGCACACCCAACTAATCATACACCAAACGTTAACCAATGATAAAATTTTTTAGAAACATCCGCCAAAAAAACTTGAATGAAAATAAGTTTAGTAATTACCTTATTTATGCATTAACAACTGTAATTACAGTTTTTTCTTATACCAGTATCTTATCTCAAACCAACACGGTATTAGATACACTCAGCGATGATAAACTTTATACTTATAATGAAAAACAATATGTAAAGTCAACAAAAATTCCGTTTACAGGGGTGAGATTGGAGAGGTATCCTAATGGTAAAAAGCGTTTTCAATACCATTATGTAAACGGAGAGCGACATGGATTATTCACTACGTGGTACAGAGATGGGATTAAAGAACACGAATGGACTCAAGTTAATACAGGTGAGGTAATTACTGGTATTGAAACACGGTGGAATCGGCTTGGAGTAAAAACAGTTGAGACGAATCATGATACCGGCCTTAGAACCCTATGGAGAGAATTATACGGTATAACCTACGTAGAACAAGAATTACTAAACAAATCAAAAATTAAGTATACTCGTCAAAGAACATTTTATTCAGACAAAAGTCTGCGCACGAAATACTATAAGAATAAATTCGGTCAAACAGATAGTATTTCCAATTATTGGTATCCTGATGGAACTAAAGGAGAAGAAATCATCTATAAAGATATACAAGAAAAAAGTTGGACAGTTTGGGATCATAAGGGGCGAAAATTTAGGCCATATTTGGATATCCCTTTAGACACCATATCTAGAAGTGATGATGTTCTTGAGTTTAATAAGCAAGGGGATGGATTATATTACCTAAAAGATTCAGATAAGCCATACACTGGACTATTCCTAACCGAAGGGCTGCTCTTAAATACCGAATATAATCCAACAGATTGGAATTTTGACCTCACTGGGTTTAGAGGCCGAGATTATAAAACCGAAGTACTGATGATTTTTGGCAAACCGCATGGCCCTCATAAACAATTTGAAAGTGATGGAGATCTAATCGCTAAAAGTTTCATTGAACAAGCTCGCTGTGACAACACATATTCATCAAGTAGCTATTATCGCGGATCACGAAGCCAAAGAGCTTCTCAACCGTTGACTGTTAATACGAAAGTAGTAATCTTTTTTCTTTTGTTAATCGGGGGTGTGGTTATTTTATTTTTAAAAAAGAAGAAAGTAAGCTCATAAATAGCTTAAAAAAACATAAAAATAAAGTAAAAATGTTAATCTGAGATTTTTTAAAGAGTGACAGCCTTCCAATAAAAACATCATAACAATCAAAAAACAAAGACTATAAGTAATTGTTTTTTTACCTCTTCTAGAAATTAAGTGACCTTTTAAGAGTTAAGCAACTTATTAAATATTTAATATATTAGTATTAAAGTGTTGGTATAGTTAAGCCAACATTTCTAATATATTATATTTCATTAATTTGGTTTGATATGGGTATAAACAGGAGAGTACGCAATATGGAAGTAATAGTCGTACCGATTATTATGGTGATTCTTTATTTTTTATGGAATATATTTATATCAGATATATCTGGAAGTTCGCATTCCAAACTTTCAGATAAGCAAATCGAAAGACTGAATACGGAACGGAAGTTAGCAGAGAAAAGGTATGTGAATTATAAAGATCCGAGAGTAGAAAAGCAACTGATGAATTATGAAGAATTCTTTGAAGAAATTGATAGTTTAACATACAAATTAGGTTCAGAAATTCCTTATACTGGATCATTTCGAGGTATCAAGACCATTTTCTCCAATGATAGCACTTACTCGGAGAAACATGCGGAGGAAGGGAATTTCCTTAATGGACAGAAAGAAGGTGTCTGGACTGACTGGAGTTCCTCGGGATCAATAATTCAACAAGGTAAGTACAGTAAAAACAAAAAAGTCGGCATTTGGATAGAAATGGTAGGTGGAAAAAAATCAGTCAGCTATATAGATGGCGTGATGAATGGCCCTTTAATCGAATGGCGTGAAAACGGTGACATCCACAGGCAAATGAACTATGTTAATGGAAAACTTGATGGTATTAAGACGGCATTTTATGAAGATGGAAAGAAACTTAAGGAAGTTCATTATGTAAATGGAAAATTAGACGGTCCATGGGAGTATTGGCATTCAAATGGCAATAAAATGACAGAGGGAAACTGCGTGAATAATGAACCAAAGGGACTTTGGAAGGGATGGCATAGAAATGGTCAAAAAAAATATGAGGAAATTAAAGATGGATGGTCGAGGAGCTCTGAACGAAAGGAATGGGATGAGAATGGTATTGAAATAACTAAATAAGGCTTTATATGGATATCGAAAATTGAGTTAATCAATGCTAACACATTTGAATAAATCTAAATTTGTTTTAGATATTATAAAACCTTAAGACACCATTGAATTTATTTCAAACAGTAATGGTTCTATTAGTAAATGCATATTAAACAAGGAGAATTAACTGAATGGATCAAGAGGTGTATAGTGCATCCCCTTCGCGATACGCACCATACACAGACCGTTACCCAAAATTCAATAATTATTTAGGTAACATGAAAACTCAAATATTCACTAGTACCCAAAGCTCTACTTCTTCTGAAGAACGCCAATGCTGATCTCGTTTAGTTTTAATAGAAGCAGCTTTCACCTTTTTTTTAATACATCTTTCCAATTGAAACCTATTGCCTTCAACTAATTCTGTTTCTATAGGATGTGCTGTTGTAACATTAGTTATTTGAGCCAAATTTGAGAAGATTAATACAAGTTTACCCTCAGGCAAAAGTCTTTTTTTTGCCGCAATAAAAAAATCCGTAAACAAGGTCTTATTGTAATAAATAGCGTCATCGATACTACTAAGATCATGATTTTCAGGTAGCCAAGGCGGATTAAACACAATCAATTCAGTCGGTTTTTCCCATTTACCAAAGAGGTGCCCAAAGTCCAATTCAATCTTCCGAGATAACTTAGTTGAACCCATAAACTCAATCAATCCAACAATTGCATTCGGATTTATATCAGTTGCATAGACTTTTTGGAAATTATGTTGTATCAATTGCATTGTCAATACTCCACAGCCAATTCCAATTTCTATTGCTGTTTTTTTTAATCCTGTATAACGCTTCAACCAATTATCAAAAAGTACTAAATGTTCAAAACGCGTTGGGAAATATATTCCGTAATAAGGATTCATTTTGTTGCGAAGTACTGGTATAGAAATCCCATTTTGATACCATTGCCAAGAGCTATTCAATCCTTGTACTTGAGGAAAGGTTAGACAAAAATGATCATTATCTGGATAAAACTTTTCTAACCAACCAATGCTAGGTGATTTCTTTACACTTAGTTTTTGATCGACAATTTCTAATAAAATTAAATTTGAAAGTTTATAATATTCTGAGCGATACTTTTGCTGCTCCTTAAAAGATTTATTAGGTAATTTAAGTTTCAGATATTTATGTAAATCCTGAAGAAGAGATATTCCATCATTATAAAAATCATTGATTATTATCGATTCACCTTTCTTTAGCGCCTTTATCGTATGTTCAACCTCAGTTCCTTGATTATATAATTTTCTTTTTTCGTTAATTGCAATAGGCTCTGGTTTATTTACTTCTATCTCAGTAATCATTGATTGGTTTCCTTTTTGATAAGGTAGGTATTCCTTTCT
>NZ_DBNGMQ010000025.1:0-42303 GCF_057126245.1 Yeosuana sp.
TGATTTGAATGGCAGACTTATAAGAAGTTCTAAAGAATCAAAATCAGCAACCATAGACGTTAGCCATTTTGCTAAAGGCCTATATGTATTTAAAATAATTTCAAATCAAAATGTGTCTAACTATCAAATAGTAGTCAACTAATTGAATAATTCACCCTGTTTAACATGAAAAGCATAGTATGTGTTTTAAGTTTTTTACTGCTTTTTTCTAGCTGTACAAAAGCTTACTATGTTAACGCTGAATTTGGTAATGATTCTAATTCCGGAAAATCTCCTTCTAAAGCATGGGCTTCATTACAAAAAGTTAACCAAACCATTTTTAAACCCGGGAATAAAATTCTGTTTAAATCAGGAACAACTTACTACGGACAATTAGAACCAAAAGGAAGTGGTATTAAAACAAAGCCAATCCTTATTGATCGGTATGGATTAGGAAAAAAACCAGGGATTTATGGAAACGGTGAGCAATTGCATACGCTTTTACTTCATAACGTTGAATGTTGGGAAATTAAAAATTTAGAAATAACAAATACTGGTAAAGAACGAGCAGCAAATAGAAGAGCTGTTATTATAAGAGCTGAAAATTTTGGTGAATGCCACTATATAGTTTTAGATAGTTTAGAAATACATCATGTTAATGGTAGTTTAGTAAAAAAAGACGGCGGAGGCAGTGCGATACTTTGGGAAAATTTAGGAGAAAAAATCCCAACTCGCTTTGTAGATTTAATAATTCAGAACAATTATCTGCATCATTGTGGGAGAAATGGTATTAACTCAAAAGGAAATACAAAAAGAGACAAATGGTTTCCTAGTACTGGCGTCGTAATTCGTAATAATTTATTAGAATATATTCCTGGAGATGGCATTGTGCCTATTGGTTGTGAAGGCGCCATTATTGAAAATAATGTACTTCGTGATTTTCCGGATACCCTTTCGCATGAAGAAGCTGCTGCGGGTATTTGGCCGTGGAGTTCAGATAATACATTAATTCAATATAATGAAGTAAGCGGACACAAAGCTAAATGGGATGGACAGGGCTTTGACTCTGATTACAATTGTATAGGGACTATAATTCAATATAATTACAGTCATGATAATTACGGTGGTTTTCTACTAATATGTAATAATGGGTTTACTTTCGAAAGTAGGGGAAATATAGGAACAAAAAACACTATTATAAGGCATAATATTAGTATTGACGACGGTATACGACCTTATCCCACAAAACAAAAAGGCGATTTTTCTCCTATTTTTCACATAACTGGACCTACTGAAAACACGTATATTCATAACAATATTATCATCCATTCAAAAGCGATATTAGATAATACCATCGTGACTATGGACAATTGGGGAAACCTATGGCCTGTAAATACCTTATTTGAAAATAATATATTCTATTCTGAGGTATCAAGCAAATTCACATTTGGAGAAGATATAGAAACTAAATTTAATAGCAATAATTATTACGGCACTATAGAAAATCTTCCTAAAGACTTAAACGCTATTTTTAGTAAACCTAATTTTATAAATGAAAATGCAAGGGGCAGTGGGTTTGACATATTAAAAAACTTTATGCTAAAAACAAACGATTCACTTTTAAAAAGGAATATTGGGGCGTCCAACAAAATTTTAGTTAACATAAAATAATTATTAAAATGCTTATAAAATCTAGATTTTCACTTTTAATTATATTTCTTTTTTTTCATTATGGTCTTATGGCCAAGGATTATTATGTGCATCCAAAATTAGGAAGTGATTCAAATAATGGATTAACTAAAGAATTTCCATTAAAAACACTCTCTCGTATTTCCAAAATAAAATTGCAACCAGGAGATAGAGTGTTATTGGCACCAGATCAATTGTATAAAACTGGAATTAGTTTGATAAACCAAAATGGAACAAAAGATAACCCAATTGTTATTACAACTGTTAATTGGAGTTCTTCAGAACCCATAATGTCTGCAATCATTGATTTTAAAGGAAGTCCTAATGGTATCCTTATTCAAGATTGTAGTTTTATAGAAGTGTCCAATTTGAATTTGACTGCAGATGGTTTTTTAATTGATGATAATGAAAAAATGCGCTGTGGCATATTGGTAAATAATAACGATTCAACTTTGATGGAACATATAGTAATAAAAAACATTACTATTTATGACGTGTTTTATGAAAACTTAGGTTTTGTTCGCGGGAAAGAAGAAGTAAAAACAGCCAATGGTACACAAAGATATGGTTGGGGAATACGTGTCATGAATAAGAACCCTAAAACATTAATTGAAGATATTCAAATTAAAAATTGTACTATAAATAGTGTTTCACACACCGGTATTAAATTGACAGGAAATTCTAAAAACATTGGAGATGTAAAGATTTTTGGAAATACGCTAGAAAAAACGGGTGGCCCGGGAATTCAAATGTCTGGCGTAAAAAATGTTTATGTGTCTAATAATGTCGTATCCCATTCTGGAAGTGATGACGATTCAAGAAAATGGGGTCGTGGCAGTGGGCTATGGACATGGGGATCTAGCAAAGTATTAATAGAGAAAAATAAATTTTTATATGCCAATGGGCCAGGAGATTCGGCTGGTGCTCATATCGATTATAACTGTGATAATGTCGTTTTGCAATATAATTTGAGTGCTTATAATGCTGGTGGCTTTTGTGAAATATTAGGTAATAATTATAATTGTAGTTACCGCTATAATATAAGTGTTAATGACGGTCATAGAGTTAAAGGTGTAAATGGGGCTTTTCAAGAAGGTAAAATTTTATGGTTAAGTGGATATCAGGGCACAAAGAAAAAAAGAAAAGGCCCTGTAAATTCCTATATCTACAATAATACGATATATTGTGATTCTTCTGTTGTTGCCAAAATAGCCATAGATAACACAAGCCATGGCATCCTGATTGCTAATAATATATTTTATTTGGAGGGTGATTCAAAGGCGGTGTTGGGCGACCAATACAAACCAGATAGTACATCTGGAGATTCAGCAAATAATGTTTTTTTTAAAAATAATTTATTTTTGAATAAAGAAAACTGGCCAAAAAATACGGGATTAATGGACGTAGCTCCTATCATTGGGAATCCAAAGTTTAAAAACAAGGGAGGCGTTGAAGCTAAAGATTATACGCCTGAAAATTATAATTTAGTACAATATAAGGGTATTAATATTGAATTACTTCCTAACGATACTGAAGGATTACTACGATCGCTTAAACTTGAAAACGATATACTAGGAAACCAAATTGGAGCAAATCCTAGTATAGGTGCTGTAGAGCCCAATGCTTTTAATGAATAAATTTTATATAAGACTTATGAGTGTTTTTAAAACAAAATGGATTTTTATTTTTTTATTTTTTAGCTTTCAGTATTTGGTATCACAAAATCTAAAAAATAAACCAAACATATTATTTATAGCTGTAGATGATTTGCGACCAGAATTAGGATGCTATGGCCAATCACAGATTAAATCACCCAATATTGATAAATTGGCCGAATCGGGTTTGCTTTTTAATCGCTCGTATTGCAATGTACCTGTTTGCGGTGCATCTCGGGCAAGTTTACTATCTGGCGTGCGACCTAACCGCAATCGTTTTGTTGGTGCACATGTAAGTCAAGATGAAGAACTACCTGGCGTGTTAAGCCTACCTATGCATTTTAAAAATAATGGCTATTACACGGTTTCATTAGGTAAAATTTATCATAAACGCCCAGATGCTATTGGTAGTTGGAGTATTCCTGAATATTTCCCGAAATCAGACTGGAAAGGTTGGCAAGGATATGTTATGCCAGAATCCGATGCACTCATAAAAAAAGGGAAGTGGGGAATAGATGGCCCTAGCTTCGAGGCACCAGATGCACCTGATCATATTTACATGGATGGAATGATTGCTGACAGGGCTGTTGAGCATCTACAACAGTTTAAAAAAACGGGTCAGCCATTTTTCCTTGCTGTAGGGTTCCAACGTCCTCATCTACCATTTAATGCGCCTAAAAAGTATTGGGATATGTATAACTTTGATGATATACAACTTCCTGATAATATGTATAAACCAGACGGAGCACCCGATGAAAGCATGCATAATTTTTCTGAATTACGAGCATATACTGATGTTCCGGCAGAAGGGCCAATGGAGAAAGAGTTTATGCGAAAATTAATTCACGGATATTATGCATCGGTAAGTTATATGGATACCCAATTAGGTAAAGTATTGAAAGAATTAGAACGTTCTGGCTTAGCAGAAAATACCATTGTGATTCTATGGGGTGACCATGGATGGCATCTAGGTGAGCACGATTTATGGGTGAAACACTGTAATTTTGAAAAGGTTTTACGCACGCCTTTAATTTTAAGCGTGCCTGGGAAAAAAGAAAAAAATAAGACAGATGCATTAGTAGAACATGTTGATATTTATCCAACACTTTGTGAATTGGCAGGGCTACCAAAACCTTTTCATTTGCAAGGTAAAAGCTTCGCTCCTTTAATAGATAATCCAAATCAACCTTGGAAAGAAGCTATTTATAGTCGCTGGGTTAATGGAGAAACAATAGTAACTCAGTCTCATACCTATACAGAATGGTTTAATGACAAAGGTGAAAAAACAGCTCGCATGTTATATGATTTAACTAAGGATCCAGAAGAAAATGTTAATATTTCAGAGAAAAAGGAAAACAAAAAACTAGTTATTGAATTATCTGCAAAAATCAAAAATCACATAATAGAAAGAGACTATATAAAACTACCTTAGATTACGACTAGCATTATTTCGAGCACCATTGTACCTTTTGCAGTAATTAAAATTTTATATATGACTTTATTTAAAACAATATGGGTTTTTATTTTTTTCCTTTTCAACTTTCAGCAATTAGTATCACAAAATCTAAAAAGTAAACCTAATGTATTATTTATAATTTGTGATGATTTAAATGACTATCAAGGTGTGTTTGGTGGTCATCCGCAAGCGAAAACACCAAATATTGATAAACTGGCAGCTTCGGGGGTTCAGTTTATAAATGCACAATCCAATGTACCCGTTTGTTCGCCATCAAGAAACAGTTTGATTACTGGTGTCTATCCACATGTATCTAAAGATTATGGCTGGACAGACTTAAAGAAACAACCCGTTTTAAAAAACAATAAAACGCTTATACGTTATTTCAAGGAAAATGGCTATCGAACCTTAGGAACTGGAAAAATTACTCATGGGAGTATTGCAAAAGATTGGGATGATTGGGGTATGCCATTAGCACATAATTATGGTCCTATCTATTTTGATGGAGAAAAAAACACAAGTAACCCTGCTGTTCCGGCACCTTTTAATTCAATCGGAGGTATTGATGGATCCTTTGGTAGGCTTTCTGTTGCTACCTCTTCGGGTATTGAAGGCGAAAAAGGTTGGGTTTACGGATGGGATAAAAAACCAATGCGATACATAAATGATGATGACCGAGACTTAATGCAAGATGAATTACATGCGCAATGGGCTGTAAAAAAAATAAAAGAACTTGAAAGTAGTCAAGACAAACAGCCTTTCTTTTTAGGGATAGGTTTTGTTAGACCTCATACACCATTGCATGTGCCAGATACATATTTCGACATGTTTCCTTTAGATGAAATTCAATTAGAAAACTGGTTGGTTGATGATGAAAAAGACACTTATTACAAAGAAAATTTTAATCCAGACGATAGTGATAACAATAAAGGACCAAGATATTATAGAATGCTATTGGAGTCTTATGGTGGAAACCGAGAACTAGCTATTAAACATTTCTTACAAGCTTATTTAGCCTGTGTAGCTTTTGTTGATGACCAAGTTGGAAAAGTAGTAGATGCATTGAATGATAGTGATTATAAAGACAATACAATTATCGTTTTTACGAGTGATCATGGTTGGCAAATGGGTGAAAAACAATACTTGTTTAAAAATTCACCTTGGGAAGAAAGTGCAAGAATTCCCATGGTAATTAAAACACCTTCCTCTAAAGCAGGTCTTAAAATAGCACAACCCGTTTCGCTAATTGATTTATACCCTTCTTTAAAAGACTATTGCAATTTAACTGGAGACAATAAGATTAATGCACAAGGCGGTGATTTAGGAGGTTATAGTTTAAAACCACTAATAGAGGAAACAGGACAATGGCATGGCCCTAATGGAGCCCTAACAGTTGTTGGAAATTACGGAATTAATATACCTATGGAAAAACAAAATTTTTCATATAGAACAAAAAAGTGGCGGTATATTAGATATAGTAATGGTCAAGAAGAATTATATAACCATGAAGCAGATTCATATGAATGGCATAATCTTGCTAACAAAATGGAATATAGTGCTATTAAAGCCCAACTTATTAATGAAATGAATCATATTATAACCCATGAATGAAGCGTTGTTATGTCCATTATATATAAGTATTGGATAAACACTTATTATTGGTTAGAGAATACATCAATCTAGCGTACAACGCCATTTTAAGAAATCTTGGAAAAGCTTTTTTCGTTGTTAAAATTTACTTTTTAAGTATCACTCAGGTTTTTACAATCAGATAGTTAAAAAATTTCCTTTATGTTATTTAGGTTCATATATTCAGGAAAAAACCAAACCTAGATTATGAGAGACGAAGAAAATATAAGTACTTACACTCCCTTTGTCTATTATTCTTGCCTAAAAAAACAAGAATTCTTATCAAAAAACGAAACAATCATTAAGTGTTTTCTATACCTATGGATTTAATTACCTTTGTACAACTTTATTTATAAGCATATGATATATTCAATGACCGGTTACGGCAAATCTGTTTTGCAATTACCTACAAAAAAGATAAGTGTTGAGTTGAAATCACTTAACAGTAAAAATCTAGATTTAAATGCCAGAATGCCATCCATTTATAGAGAAAAAGAACTTCCCATTCGAAAACTTTTAGCAGATAGATTAGAACGTGGAAAAATAGACTTCTCTATTTATGTCGAAATGACTGCGGAAGATACCTCAACGCAAATTAATGAGCCCGTTGTTAAACAATATATCAATCAATTAAAAAAAGTGGTTAATGGTGATGAGATTGAGCTTTTAAAAATGGCTGTTAGATTCCCTGATGCTTTAAATACCGTTCGTGAAGAAATTGATGAAAGCGAATGGAAGTCTATTGAAAATGAAATTATTTCAACCATCAACCTCATTAATAAATACCGTTTAGATGAAGGAAACGTTCTTGAAGAAGACTTTAAAAACCGTATAGAAATTATTGATGATTTACTGGAGCAAGTCATTGCTATGGATCCAGAAAGAATACAAGGTGTTCGCGATCGTTTAACTAAAGGTGTTGAAGAATTGAAAGAAAAATATGACGAAAACAGGTTTCAACAAGAGCTGGTTTATTATATTGAAAAATTCGATATTACTGAGGAAAAAGTGCGTTTAAAAAATCACTTATCTTATTTTATTGAAGCCCTAAATTCAACCGATTCTAATGGTAAAAAACTTGGTTTTATTAGTCAGGAAATAGGAAGAGAAATTAATACTATTGGCTCAAAAAGTAATTACGCACCGATGCAGCAGCTCGTAGTTCAAATGAAAGACGAGCTCGAAAAAATTAAGGAACAACTATTAAATGTCTTATAGAAAAAGACCCTTTAAAATTTAGAACTTGAGTATACAAAATAACAACAATAAAGGAAAATTAATAGTGTTTTCGGCACCTTCTGGATCTGGAAAAACTACCATTGTAAGACATTTGCTAGGTCTTGAAGATTTAAATTTAGAATTTTCAATCTCTGCAACATCACGTGAAAAACGTGGTGATGAGGCACATGGGAAAGATTACTATTTTTTATCGGCTAAAGAATTTAAAACTAAAATTAAAAATGACGAATTCTTGGAGTGGGAAGAAGTTTATCGTGATAATTTTTATGGCACTTTAAAAAGCGAAGTTGAACGTATTTGGGCAAAAGGCAAACATGTTATTTTTGATATTGATGTGTCTGGAGGCTTGCGTATTAAACGGAAATTTCCTGAAGAGACCTTGGCTATTTTTATAAAACCGCCTAGTATTGATGAACTTAAAATTCGGCTTAAAAAACGTAAAACCGAGAGTGACGATAAGATAAATATGCGCATCTCTAAAGCTTCTGCAGAATTGGCTACAGCGCCCCTGTTTGATGTTATTATTGTAAATCGTGATTTAAAAATAGCACTTGTTGAAGCTGAAAACTTAGTTAAAAACTTTGTAAAATCTTAACGAGAACAAATGAAGGTAGGATTGTTTTTTGGTTCGTTTAATCCCATTCATATCGGTCATCTGGTTATTGCCAATCATATTGCTGAATATAGTGATTTAGAACAGGTTTGGTTTGTAGTGACACCTCACAGTCCTTTTAAAAAGAAACATTCTTTGTTAGACAATTATCAACGTTTAGAAATGGTTTACAGAGCTACAAAAGACTACACAAAACTTAACCCATGCGATATTGAATTTAACTTGCCTCAACCAAATTACACCATTAATACCTTAGCGCATTTACAAGAAAAATACCCAACCCATGAGTTTGCTTTAATTATGGGTGAAGACAACTTAAAAAGCTTTCATAAATGGAAGAACTACGAGCTTATTCTTGAAAATCATCATGTTTATGTATACCCGAGAGTTTCTGAAAACAATGTGGAAACTCAATTCGATGTGCATAAAAAAATTCATTCTATAAATGCGCCTATTATGGAGCTATCATCTACTTTTATTCGTAGATCTATAAAAGAAGGTAAAAATGTGCAACCCATGCTGCCTCAACATGTTTGGGAATACCTAGATGAAATGAATTTTTACAAATAACTATCTATATTTTAGTTTTTTGAATAACGTTCCAATCATAGTCTATTTTTCGTATTAGATAATCCTTTAATGGTTCCAAGCCAATTTTCTTTCTCCGCTCATCAACATATTCTGGATCTTTAATAGGAAATGGTTCTAGTTTTCGTTTAGACGTATACCTAAACTGCATACCATATATTTGAAGTTTGTTGTCGTTCACAAGAATTCTATCTTGTATTTTGGCGTATTCTAAACAACTTCCTTCTTTTTCTAAACAAGATTGCTTTATTTTATCTAAATATTTCTTTCTAACGGAATCATTTTCATGATGATTAATTACTAATAAAGGAGCATCTGCCGCAAGTTTTCCAACAAGAGAATATTTTGGCCAACCATATTCTTCAATAAGCCTTTGCATAGTTTTATAATTGTCTTTTCCTATTTGTTGCTTAAACGCATTCAACGGATAATACCAATGTGGAATATCTCCATTTTCTCTAAAATAAACTCGCCCCTGTTTTATAAAATAATCTAATGATTGATCTTTTAAAATTATATTAAGTAATTGCCTTGTATAGCCTAATTGTTTAAGGCTTCCATTCACTTCTTGAAACCTTTGTAATTGTTCATTTTCAATTTTTAACCATCGCTCATCATCAATTAGGGCATACAAATCAGAATCTGTTAATGCCCACAAAGAAGTGTCATATTTCAAAGCAATATTTAAATATTTAAAAGCACTATCCTTTTGGAAAGTTAATGCATAACTACAAGCTAAATTATAGGTATTCCTCCATTTGCTTGGAAACTTTTTATATTCCGCTTTATATGATTCAATAGCAGTTACTAAATCTCCGTTTTTTCGCAATATGTCACCTTCTGAAAAAGAGGCTTGAGAAAAACAAATATTTCCGATTAAAACTAAAATCAATACTTTTAATAAACATCTCATTTTGTTAGGTCTTAATAGTTTTTAGATTGAATGTCCCTCTTAAAATTTTACAAATAATAAAAAGACAAATTCCTAACACTGGTGTTATTAAAGCATTAGCAACCCCTAGAAATATAATACTTGGGTTAATACCTCCAGCTTTTCCTATAAAGTAGAAACTATGCATTAAACCTAACAATAAAGAAAATACACTAGATATAAGTATCCAAAAGGCTGACATGTTAACTTTTGAATTGTGGAATGTTATTAAACGCTCATTCGCTTCAATATTTCTAACTTTTATTTTTTTTACAAAATGATAAATAGATATAGAAGTGAAACTAATAAATAAAATAACAAACTTTAAATCTCCATTTGTAATGAATTCAACAAAAGGCATTCTCATAATAATATGGTTTTAAATTAATACTTCAAAATTATAACGAGAATGCTTTAAAATATTTTTTTTGCGATGAATGAACCATTTATCTATGGTTTTAACTGATTTATTGAATTAAAAATTTAAATACAAAAAATTTAAAAAGGACATTAAATAAAAAAACCGCTTAAAGCATTCACTTTAAACGGTTTCTAAACTAACTAACTAAACTAACTAAACTATTTTGTTTCTCGAGTATTATTTCTCGGGTTTTCTATTTTGTCTTTTCTTTCTTTACGCAACTTTTCAGTGGTAGTCGTTTTACCTTTTGTATTTGCTGCTTTTAAATATTGAATAAACCCTCTTCCAGCAAATTGATAAACGGTTTGCGATGCTGGATGATATAACTCAATCTTTCCGTCATTTATAACGCTTAATTCAAAGTATTCATTGTTGAAGAAATCATAATCTAATGTTAAAGTTTTTAGGTACTCATTCCCGTTTATATTACCTACGCCATAAAGGCCTGTGTAATCCCAATATAAATTATTCACATTAGTTCCAAGTTGATCTTGAGAACTTCTAAATTCAGAATCATTACCCCCTGCTAAAAACTGTAAATAGTTTTCATTATCAAACTCATTAAGCACACCATAATCACTGGTATATATTTTTTCCCAAGCATCATATTCCTGTAAGAAATAATGAATATTATCATAAAACACAAAATCATAATCAAATACATTGCGTTGAGACCCTTTTAAAAAGTAAGACGTATCATTATTAGGGTTATAAAGTTCTATGGTATTATTATTTATTTGATACACATCAAAAGTTTCAAAACCATCAATATCATGATAGACATCTATAATCATATTATAGGCATCATAATCAGCTACTGCAATTCCATAGCCATTTCCAGTACTACCAATGCCTACCAAATTATTATTGGCGTACATAACGCCATTTTTAAACGAAACTGTAAACGCTTTTTGTAAAAAAGGAGTTGTACCATAACCAACGGTTTCATTAATATCTACATACCATAATTCATAAGAACTTAAAAGCTGGCTTATTGAAATAACTGGTTCATCTATTACATAATCGTCTACAATAACCTCTGTGTAACAAGAAGTAAAAAGTGTTGCTGATAAAGCAAATCCTAAAAGTAATTTTAAAGTTTTCATCTGTTCGGTTTTAAATTATTAAATGGTCAGATGTCATTCGCATGGTAAAGATTTCTTTTAAATTGAAATTTTGTAATGCTCATTTCATACGCCTAAATTTCATCGTTCTATTATGAGATATTCAAAACGCATGCCAAAAAATATTTTATAATGAAATTATAGGCTTAACAATCACTAATATTTTATGTATTTTTGAAACCATAACCCTTTTTTAAATATGAGTAATCAACTAAAATATGCTGTTTTTGGAGCCGGAAGTTGGGCGACTGCAATTGTGAAAATGCTTTGTGAAAATCTTCCTGAAGTAGGTTGGTATATGCGAAGTATTTATACCAAAGAGCATTTATTAAGAGAACAACACAACCCAAATTATTTAAGTTCTGTCGAGTTTCGTTTAGAGCAATTGAAATTAAGCAATGATATTAATGAGATTGCTGATTATGCCGATGTATTAATTTTTGTAATTCCTTCGGCCTTTATGCATAGTGAGCTTGAAAAATTAAACATTGATATTTCTAACAAGATTATTGTTTCGGCAGTTAAAGGTATCATGCCAGAAACGGGATTGTTGGTGGGCGAACATTTTAATACCTTTTATAAGGTCCCAATGGAAAACATAGCCGTTATTGCTGGTCCGTGTCACGCCGAGGAGGTTGCTTTAGAACGCTTATCGTACCTTACTATTTCTTGTAAAGATGCTGATAAAGCCAAAGAGATCGCTAAAAACTTATCAAGTGATTATATCAATACCAAAATTAGTGATGATATCATAGGCGTTGAATATGCGGTAATGCTTAAAAATATTTATGCTATAGCCGCAGGTATAGCTCATGGTTTAGGTTATGGTGATAACTTTCAAAGTGTATTAATGAGTAACGCCATTAGGGAAATGAGGCGTTTTATTAAGAAAATGCATAAAATGAAACGCAACATTAATAATTCGGCGTACTTAGGCGATTTGTTGGTAACTGGCTATTCTGTCTTTTCCCGAAACCGTATGTTTGGGAATATGATTGGTAAAGGTTATACTGTAAAATCTGCTCAAATGGAAATGAGTATGATTGCTGAAGGGTATTATGCCACAAAGAGTGCGCATTTACTCAATGAGAAAAACACAAAAAAAACCAAACTCCCTATTATTGATGCTGTATACGAAATACTTTATGAAGGTAAAGATCCCAAAAAAACCTTTAAGAAATTAACAGAGAAGTTAGATTAATTAATCCTTACAATTACAAACGTAGTAAAGCATTCTCATTCTCAATGCGCCGTCATTGCGAATGAAATGAAGCAATCTCACAATTTTTGAACTCCCATTTAATAGATTACTTCAGTGGTGCCTCCTTCGTAATGACGTTATATGGTTACTTAACCAAAACCCCTTTTGCCTGCATCAAAGGAATAGTCTGCAATGCATTAATGTTTATGCTGTTTTTTCTAAACAAATAGGTTTTATCAAACATACTATTCCCTTCGAAAAAAGAAACTTTAAAGGTGTTGTTTAATGCAAATAATGCTTCCTGCATCAGCTCTATTTTGGCATAACTTTTCTTAGGTAGTGTATCAAGTTTTTTTCTAAAAACTGATGTGGTCTTATCTTCAGAATAACCAGTGGTAACAATAAGCACCATATCTAAATCAACATCTTTATCGTTAATAATGTAAGCATTCCAGTCTTTCGTTTTATAAATCTCGTTATACTCATTTACAACAGCTACATAAACGTTTTCAACTTTAGGGATAGTTATGTCTTTTTTCACAAAAAAAAGGATTATATTAAAGTATCAAAAATACTGATTTTCATTCACTATGAATAAGCCAAATTGAAATGGTAATAAAAAAACACCTAAATTAGTTGTACTAATTATCGTTGCGATTATTGATTTTAATAAAACATAAGCCAGATGGATAATCAAGATAAAGTGAACGAGCTTTTAAATAAGTTAGAAGTTCTTTTAAAACAACAAGAGACATTTTCTAAGGAAGTTACCGATTTAAAACATGAATTAACCTTTTTAAAAACTTCTAAAACTGAAGAAAATATTGAAAAAGATACTATTGAAAAACAGACTATAGTTGAAGAATCTGTTATTGAAGAAACTCCAATTCAAAGACCTGTAGTTGCAGAAACTCCAAAAGGCTTTTATAGAGATATTAGTCATCGTGGTTTAGGTGGCGTTTGCTCTGGGTTAGGAAATTATTTAGGAATAAACAGATATGTGGTAAGATTCCTTTGGATTCTTATATCATTGTTTTTTGGTATCGGTTTTTTTCTGTACATCATCCTATGGATAGCCGTTCCAAAAATTAAACAAACAAGATCTTATCAAAAACCAATTCAAAAACCTATCCAAGAAGCTTCTGTTAAAGCGCCTTCAATAGAAAAAACAAAACAATTTGAATCTGCTAAAACACCACCTTCACATAAACCAATAAAAATAAATAACGATCTTGAAAAATTTATTGGAGAAAACCTGATAAACAAAATTGGTATTGCCATCTTGGTTATAGGTATTGCTATTGGTACAAAATACACTATTGATAATAATCTAATCAGCCCGCTTACTAGAATCGTTTTAGGCTATTTAGCTGGCATAGGATTAATGATTTTTGGTATGAAATTGAAAATAAAATATGAAAATTTTAGTGCTGTTTTAGTCAGTGGCGCCATGACCATTATGTATTTCATTACATATGCAGCATATGCTTATTACAATCTCATGCCCCAAGGGCTCACATTTGCACTTATGTTTATTTTTACCATTTTTACGGTTTTTGCCGCTCTAAAATATGACAATCAAATTATTGCTCTTATAGGACTAGTTGGTGCTTATGCTGTGCCATTTTTACTGGGTGATCATGATACCGTAATTCTTTTTAGTTATATAGCCATTATTAATATGGGAATTTTGGTACTGGCATTCAATAAATATTGGAAATCTCTTTATTATACGTCTTTTATTTTAACATGGCTTATTTTCTTTACGTGGTATGTTTCAAGCTACTATGGAACTGAGAACTTTACGGTGGCATTAAGTTTTATATTTCTATTTTTCTTAATATTTTATCTTACATTTCTTGGTTACAAACTCATAAAAAAGGAACAATTTGAAATACTGGATATCTTTTTACTATTAGCTAATTCATTTATTTTTTATGGCCTTGGATATAGCATTTTAAGTGACCATGAAACTGGTAAAGAATTATTAGGTCTTTTTACTCTTTTAAATGCCATTTTACATTTTATAGTAAGCGCAATCATTTACAAACTGAAACTTGCCGATAAAAATTTATTTTATTTAGTCTCTGGCTTAGTTTTAGTATTTATAACCATTGCTATACCCGTTCAGCTAGACGGAAATTGGGTAACCTTACTATGGACTGGAGAAGCCGCGCTACTATTCTGGATTGGTAGAACAAAACATATTTCTATTTATGAATATATCTCTTATCCCTTAATGATATTAGCCATTTTAAGTCTTTTCCAGGATTGGGGAAATGTATACTTAAACTTAGTGCCTTTTAATACTCCAGAAAAATTAACACCTATTTTAAATGTTCATTTTTTAAGTACAGCTTTGTTCGTTGCTGCCTTTGGGTTTATATATTATCTGAATAATAACAAACGTTATGAATCTCCAATCAAATCGAATGAAGGCCTATTAAAACTGGTTTCATTTGGCCTTCCAGCTGTTATTTTTAGTGCTATATATTTTGGCTTCTTATTAGAAATAGAACACTATTTTCAATCACTTTATAATGACTCTGAAATTACGATTGAAAACTATCAATATTTTAGTAATTATGATATATTAAAATTTAAAATTATTTGGATGTTTATTTATTCTATGACGTTTGTATCTATCCTAGCAATTTTTAATATTAAAAAAATTAAAAATAGAACCTTAGGGCTTGTCAATATAAGCCTCAATGGTGTTGTGGTTTTATTCTTTTTGTTTTTAGGCTTATACACGCTCAGCGAGTTAAGGGACCATTATCTCAATCAAAATCTTGCAGAATATTATCATATTGGAATATTTAATATGGTGATACGTTATGTTTCTTTTGTATTTCTTGCCTTAACCCTATGGGTAAGTTATCGATACACGAAAGCAAGCTTTATGAAAATTAATAACAAAATCAATTTCGGTATCTTACTCCACATAACGCTAATATGGATATTAAGTAGTGAACTTATTAATTTAATGGATCTTTCTGGATCTACACAGTCCTATAAATTAGGATTGAGTATCCTTTGGGGTTTTTATTCATTATCTTTAATTGGATTGGGCATATGGAAAAAACAAAAGCATTTACGTATTCTGGCCATAGTTCTGTTCTCAATAACCTTAATAAAACTTTTCTTTTATGATATTGCGCATTTAGGAACCATTTCAAAAACCATTGTATTTGTTTCTTTAGGATTGCTGCTTTTAATCATTTCTTTTCTCTATAATAAATTTAAGAATCAAATAGCTGATGAAACTGAAAACTAAACTCTCTACCATTCTTTTTGCACTGGTTATTACCTATGCTAATGCACAAATGAAGGACTATCATTTTAAAAGAGAATTATCAGGTATTACTAGCTCTTGGCACAAGCTCATTTTACCGGATGAGTTTTATAAGAACGTATCTCAAAATTTATCTGATATCAGGGTTTTTGGAATTACAGCAAAACAAGACACCATTGAAGCATCTTATGTATGGCGTATTAAAAGTGAAAAAACAGAAAATACACCTATAGATTTTAAAATTCTTAATAGTTCTATAACTGAAAACGGTTATTATTTCACACTGCAAGTGCCAACACAAACACCTATAAATAATTTGGAATTAGCTTTTAAGCAATTCAATTTTGACTGGCGTGTTAAATTAGAAGGAAGTCAAAATCAATTAGATTGGTTTACTATCGTTGATGACTACAGAATTCTATCTATAAAAAATGCCGAAACATCGTATCAATATACCCATATAACATTTCCAAGTTCAAGTTATCAATTCTTTAGGTTAGTTATAAAAAGTGATAAAAAACCCGATTTAAAAGATGTTAAAGTCTATTTTAATAAGGTTTTTAATGGTGTTTATAATGATTACAGTGTTAAGAATATTCAAACGAAAGAAGACCCCATTAACAAAAGTACGGTACTAAACATCAATCTTAAAAATACGGTTCCTATTAGCTATATAAACATTCATGTAAACGGTGACTTTGACTATTATCGCCATGTTACATTGCAATATGTATCTGATAGTATTAATACCGAAAAAGGATGGCAGTATAACTATAGAACCTTAACGCATGGTATGCTTAATTCTATTGAAACTAACAGCTTTAAATTTAAAAGCGCTATTCTTAAAAAAATTAAAATTACTATAGAAAATCAAGATAACGAACCCTTATCTATTGATTCTGTTGATGTAAAAGGATATGTCCATGAAATGACCATAAGGTTTACAGAACCAGCAACCTACTATTTAACTTACGGAAATTCTTTTGCCTACAAACCAAATTATGATATAGAGCGTTTTACTTCAAAAATTCCAGATACATTAACGGCTTTAAAATTAGCTAAAGAACAAATTATTGAGAAACCAACAATTCCTATTAAGAAACCAATATTTGAAAATAAACTTTGGCTTTGGGGATTAATTTTAATAACGGTATTACTTCTTGGTTGGTTTACATTAAAAATGATAAAAGCAAGGTAATATTTTAAAAATCTCAACAAAAGGGCATTCTTTTTCTAAAACTTTTAATAATTCTTGTTTATCCTTTGAATAAGCATTAATTTAACAATCCCATACCAATTATTAGATAACCACCTTTAATAACAGCGATTCTTTTCGGTGAATTTTATTTTAAACCGAAAATAATAACGTTTCCTATGAAACTAAAAGGTTTGTTTATATTATCTAATATTGTTGTAGTTGCAATTCTTATAATAATTGTTCTATTAGCTCAGACTATGAGTGAAAATCAAATAGAACTCTCCCGTATTCATCAAAATCAATTAAAAGCTCAATTAATTTCTGAAGAACTAAAGCAAACCTCTGAAGATTTAACCAATTATAGCAAGAGCTATGTAATAACAGGAGATAGTATTTGGGAAACTAAATTCTGGGAAGTTCTGGATATAAGAAATGGGAAAAAACCAAGACAAGACGGAAGAACCATTGCACTATATGACAGTATAAAATCGTTAGGGCTAACTAATATTGAATTAGAACATTTAAAAGAAGCCGAAAACAAATCAAACGAATTAGTTTATTATGAAAAAGTGGCTTTTAATGCCATGAAAGGTCTTTATGATGACGGAAGCGGTAATTTTATAAAAAAAAAAGAACCCGACACGGCTTTTGCCAAAAGCATTCTGTTTGATGATAAATTTGCTCAAAATAAATCTCAAATTTTTACTCCAATACACGACTTTGGTCATTTATTAAATGATAGAACCCTAACCAAAATAGGGCTTTATAATCAAAAAAATAAAAATCTTCTTCAACTTATAATTGTCTTAAGTTTTTCTATTTTATTTACAACCATTATATCATTCTTTTTAAACTATTCTAAAATTTTAGAAGAACTAAAAATTCTTCAAAAAACCCAGGATAATTTATTATTTAATGAAAACTTATTACTTCAAACTACAAAAATTGCAAAAGTGGGCGGTTGGGCTTTAAACCTGCTAGATAACAAACTTACTTGGTCTCATCAAACGAAGCGAATACATGATGTTACTAACTCTTTTGAGCCAAGTTTAGATAAGGCTTTAGATTTTTACATTCCAGAAGATAAACCAATCATAAAAGAAAAAGTTCAAAAGGCAATAGACACTGGAGAGCCTTTTAATGAAGAGTTGCGCATTTTAACCCTGAAAAATAAAATGATTTGGATAAGGACTAAAGGTGAAACCAGAAGAATTGATGGAAATATTGTTGAAATTAATGGAACCATTCAAGATATAAATGACCAAAAAAAATTAGAAATAGAATTAGCTCATAAAAGACAATTATTAGTAGATGCTGAACGTATTGGAAATGTAGGGGGTTGGGAACTTAACACCGAAACTTTGAAACAAACCTGGACCGAACAAGCTTATAAAATTTTTGAAATAGAGCCTACAAATACGTTAACAATAGATGATGTAGCATATTTCATAGTACCCGATTCAAAGAAAAAACTGGAGGAGTCTATAAACCGAGCCATAAAATTTGGTGAGGATTATGAGATAGAATTTGAAGTAATAACTCCAAAAGGAAATCATAAAATAATTAAATCTATTGCAAAAACAGATTTAAAAAATAAAAGAATTTTTGGATTTATTGAAGATGTTACCAAACAAAAAGAAGCTCAATCTATTATTAAAAAACATAACGCTACCCTTAAAAAGGTGAACAAAGACAAAGACCGCTTTATTTCTATTTTAGCACACGACTTGAGAAGTCCCTTTGGAGGTATTCTGGGTTTATTAGATGTGTTGACTGAAAACATCCATGAATATGATAAAGATGAGATAAAAAAAAATATAATCCTCATTAATAAATCATGTCATAGTGTATACCAATTATTAGAAAATATTTTAACATTTGTTAAAGCTGAAACCCGCAAATTGCCCTTTAACCAAAAAAATATTCCTTTTAATACTATTTGTAATGATGTTATTGAAAATCTTCAAGTAATTAGTAACTCAAAGAAGATTACTATAAAAATTCACGCTGCAAAAAAAGATATGCTTTACGCAGATGAACCTATGATAACCTCTGTGCTTAGAAACCTAATTTCTAATGCCATAAAATTTACGCATATAAATGGCAAAATAGATATCTATTTTAAAACAAATGGAACTTATTCTGAAATAAAAATTGTAGATAATGGTTTAGGAATGAATGATGAACAACTTTCAAAATTATTTGATATTTCACAGACCAAATCTACACCAGGAACTAATGACGAAAAAGGTACTGGTTTAGGACTCTTTATTTGTAAAGATTTTATTGAACGCCATGGTGGAAAAATTTGGGTAGAGAGCATCCCAGAAAAAGGAAGCACGTTCTATTTTAAAATTCCTGTTGAAACTAATTTATAATGCAGATTTAAACTGATCTAAGAAACGTACATCATTTTCGCTTAATAAACGAATGTCGCTAATTTGATGTAATAGCATCGCTATTCTATCAATACCAACGCCAAACGCAAAACCAGAATATTCTTTTGAATCTATTTTACAATTTTCAAGAACATTAGGATCTACCATACCACAACCACCTATTTCTAACCAACCAGTCCCTTTTGTTATTCTATAGTCAGACTCCGTCTTTAAACCCCAATATACATCTACTTCAGCGCTTGGCTCAGTAAACGGAAAATAAGATGGGCGTAAGCGTATTTTCGACTTTCCAAACATTTCTGTAGTAAAATGTTGAAGTGTTTGCTTAAGATCTGAAAAACTAACATCTTTATCTATATACAACCCTTCTACCTGATGAAAAAAGCAATGAGAACGTGCCGAAATAGCTTCGTTTCTATAAACTCTACCAGGTGAAATCGTTCTAATGGGAGGTTTATTATTTTCCATGTAGCGCACTTGAACAGAACTGGTATGTGTACGCAACAAAATATCTGGATTTGTTTGAATAAAAAATGTATCCTGCATATCACGTGCCGGATGATATTCTGGCAAATTTAAAGCCGTAAAGTTGTGCCAATCATCTTCTATTTCTGGACCTTCACTTACATTAAAACCAATACGAGAAAAAATATCAATAATTTGATTCTTAACAATAGAAACCGGATGACGGGCACCAATTTGAATAGGTTCTCCGGGTCTTGATAAATCACCATAAACACCTTTTACTTCTTCATTGTTTTCAAGATCTTCTTTTAAGGCTTTTACTTTATCTTCCGCTGTTTTTTTAAGTTTATTTATGGTTTGACCAAATTCTTTTTTCTGGTCGTTTGCCACATTTTTAAACTCTGCAAAAAAGTCGTTTAATAATCCTTTTTTACCTAAATATTTTATACGGAATGCTTCAATCTCTTCTTTTGATTGTGCTTTAAATCCTTCAGCTTCTGATATTAGTTCTTTTATCTTATCAATCATGACGTCATTTCAAAAATGAATGCAAATTTAATGATTTTTACGAGATTTGCGTTAGTGATGGAGCAATTATCGGAGCTCTCACAATTTTCATTGTGAAGCGACTTGTGAGAGCACGCCTTTTTATTTTAAAAAGGAACGCCCAAAATAATTACTCAATAAATTCAGTTTCTAAAAAATAGTTTACTATGGCTTCCTTTATCAATACACTTTGCTCCCCTGCTTTTAAAAAAGGTAACGATTCTTTTGCTTTATAATGGGGCCAACCTTCGTTGTCAACAAAATCTAATTCGTAATATCCATAAGGTGTTAAGAGCTTACAAATAGCAATGTGCATTAAATCTAATTTTTGATCTTTTTTAAATGTACGGTCTAGCTGCCCTAGCTCTTGAATACCGATTAAATAAATAATGGCATCAACATCTAAAGGATCTCCATCAGCAAATTGATTGGACAGTTTTTTCGTTACCGATTCCCAACGTTGTTTTAATTGTTCGTCTCTTGACATATTGCTTTTTTAAAGTTGCAAAGTTACGAAGTAGTTTGCTATCAAAACTTTATCTTTGTTATAAATCTATTTATTATGAGTATTTTGGATATTGTCTTATTAACCTTGATAGTTTTAGGGTTAGTACGTGGTTTTATGCGTGGTTTTTTCGTTGAAATTGCCTCTTTAGTCGCTTTAATAGCCGGTATTTATGGTGCCTTTCACTTTAGTAGTTTTGCCGCATCCTTTTTAAGAGATCGTGTAAATTGGAATGAAAATACTGTTAATATTGTTGCTTTTGCTATAACGTTTGTTATTATTGTATTAGTTATAGCTTTAGCGGGAAAAGCATTAACTAAGATAGCTGACTTTGCTATGTTAGGGCTTTTAAACAAATTGCTAGGCGCTCTTTTTGGAGGATTAAAAGTCGTCTTTATTTTAAGTGTTATTCTTATTATTTTAGATAAAATACAAGCCAATATTCCGTTTGTTAAAGATGCAGATCAACAAGAATCTGTACTATACAAGCCAGTTAAATCTTTAATCCCAACCATATTTCCAAATGTAATAGTTAATGGAAAACCTATTGGTGAACAGCTTGATGAGAATGAAGAAGCTTGAATTAAATTACGTTTTAGAAAACGAAACTTAACTGTTATTAATCAAGATGATAAATTTCCATGATATCTTTTAGATACCTCTCGAAATCAATTTTTAAATCAATAAGCTTGCCTGTATGCACATCAAACACCCAGCCGTGAACTTGAAGTCCTCTGTCTCTAAAAGCTTTTTGAACGGCTGCTGTTTTTATTAAGTTGACACATTGTTCTTTAACATTTAACTCAACAAGTCTGTTATATTTTTGGTCTTCATCAGCAATATGATTTAATTCATTTTTATGAATGCGATAGACATCACGTATATTCCGTAACCAGGGGTTTAAAATACCTAAATCTGCTGATTGCATAGCGGCTTTTACACCACCACACCCATAATGCCCGCAAACAATAACATGATTCACTTTAAGGTATTCTACCGCATAATTTACAACAGACATCACATTTAAATCAATACTAATAACCATATTTGCAATGTTACGGTGCACGAATACCTCGCCTGGACCCAAGCCCATAAGCTCTTCTGAAGTTACTCGACTATCTGAACATCCAATAAATAAGAGTTCTGGATTTTGTCCTTTGCCTAATTCATTAAAATAATCTGGATTACTAGATAGCTTATCTTTTATCCACTGTTGGTTATTTTCAAATACTCTATCTAGATTCATGGAAAGATATTTATTTAATATAAATATAACTTAAATAGACTAAAGCGCCTTAATATCTTCATTTTCTATCCAGCCTGTTTTTCCATCGGTCAATTTTATTTCTTTCCATTGGCTCACAGTATCTATAATTTGAATTTTTGTGCCTTCGTGTAGTCTAAACAACTCTTGACTTCTGTTATTTGGTTCGCTTTTAATAACTGTTTCCTGAGCAAAAATAATAGCCGGTTTATCTCTTTTTGCTACGTTAAACTTATGAAACGCTATAACTAAAGATATCACAGCCAAAAACAGGAATATGTTACTTGTTATAAATGCAAATCTTTTTTTAATTGTAGAATAGGTCATATAGTATATTAAGAAAATAATCACAAACATAATTACTGAGCCTACAGCAAGCTTAGCCCAACTGTCAAAACTCATGATATCTGAAATATTTTTTAAAAGTTTAGAAAATCCGGCAACAGGAATGACTTCAACATCATCAATGGTCATATTTTTAGCAAAGGCTAAATTATTTTTGATGTCTTGATCATTTGGCGCTAATTGTAATGCTTTTTCATAATAGTAAATACTGGGTGCAATATGACTTAACTTATAGTGTGAATTTGCCAAATTAAAATATAAGGCTTCTGAGTGATTACCCGTTTCTAATATTGCCTGATATTTTTCAATAGCCTCAGCATACTTCCCACTATTATAAAGTGTATTTCCTTGTTCAAATAATGTTTGATTTTGCCCAAAATTTATAGTGCTAAACAAAGCTATGAATATGTAAAAAATATGTTTCATTTTATTTTGCTTGCTTATCAATTAGAGAAATAGTTTTAGCCGCCTTATCATAATCCTCTTGCATAGTCACGGCAGTAATTGGTGTATAACGTGCCAAGTCGCAGTTTTCCATAATACCATTAAAAGCGGTTATCGTGTTATCTTCAACACCTCTTTCAGAAAGTAGTTTTTTAATTCTGTCTTTACTTAAATCACTGGTTTCAATATGCAATTTGGCCTTTAGATAATTATGCAATGCTTTTTCCATAGCAATATAAAATTCCTCTTTTTTGCCAAGTACTTTTTTTGCATGACTTAAATACTTTTTCGCCAATTTATCGGCCGTTCTAATTCTGTTTCCAAAAAGATCAGCATCACGCTCTGCTTTTTTCTTTCTAATAACAATGGCTAATGGAATTACTAAAAATGGTAATAAAAGTGAACCCCAAAATAAATTTGTTTGAAAGAAATATGACGGTTTTACAGAGGTGAAATTGGTTTTTGTTTTTATAAATGAAAATTGGTCTTTATTTAAAACTACCGGCTGTTTTATGTTACTTGAAATAGCATTATCCTCATTGGAAGAAGAAGCACTTATAGGGCCTTCTAAAACATCAATCACCACTTCTTTTGATTCTAATCGTTTATAAGTTTCCGTTTTTAAATCGAAATAAGAAAATGAAATGCTTGGCGTTGGATATTTACCTTTGTATTGTGGAACTACTGTATACGTGTCTGAAATAGATCCTTGCATGCCAGCTAAATTCGTTATCACATTTTCGTTATGTTCAGGCTCATAAACCTCCAATGAACTTGGTAAGGATATTTTAGGAAGATTGATTAGTTTTAGATTTCCCTTTCCTTCTACCTCTACTTTTGCTTGAAATGATTCCGATGCATTAAGTTCGGTTTTAGACATGGTCACATTAAAGCTAAAATCTCCCACAGCGCCAGAAAAATCTGCTGGTTTCCCTTTTTCCGGTAATGGTTTTACATTAATAGTTTTATTGCCCGCAGAAACAGTTCGGTGAGCTTGTGTCATTAATCGCCTTCCAAAAATATCACGCTTATTGGTTGGTACCTGTACTGAAATATCTAAACTTAAAGGTTCTATATCTAACTTTCCTGTTTTTTGCGGATATAACACTGTTTTTCGTAACACTAGAAAACGATAAGATTCCCCATTATAAGTTCCTGTTTGAACCTTTTGTCCTTTCATATCGATATTCTGACTCCAAAAGTCATTATATCTTGGACTATTTGTTTCCTGCCAATTATCTACCCCTGTATTTGGGGAGACATAAAGTTTATATACAATGGTAATCGCTTCATTTAAATACGGGTTTGATTTTGAAATTTCAGCAACTAAATGAATATTTTCTGATGCCAAAAAATTAGGATCATTCGGGTCTTTTGGAATATCAACAGCTGCCGTGACTTGAATATTTAATGGAATAGTTTTATAAGTTTCTCCATCAATATCGATGGTGGCCTGATCTATAGTAAAATTACCTTGTCCTTTTGGCGCTAGAAAATAACTATACGTTTTTGTGAATGAACGGACCCCGTTTACCCATGAATTACTAACCGATTGATTTGGACCACCTACTACCGTAAAATTGTTGAAATCTGGCGGATTAAAATGATCGCCATCTTTGTTCATCTCAAAATCTACACGCAAACGTTCGTTAACACCAAGTTTGTTCTTACTCACTTTAGCTTCAAATTTAACTTGAGCGTAGGTGATGCTAGAAACAAACAAAATTAATATTACAATTACGTTTTTTATAAATCTCATAATAATTAACGATTTGGGTTATTGGTATCAAAATAAGAACATTATGATTCCTGATTCGTCAATCTTTTACCAATCCTTTTCAGTTTTAACCTTAACACCTTTTTGTTTTTCAGCATTCATTTTCTCTTGAACTTTTTGTTCTTGATTATTCATGGCTTCTAACAAACTCTTTATTTGCTGATCTGATAACTTTCCTGGTTGTGGTTTTGGTTGTTGTTGATCTTTCTTTTGATCGTCTTGATTTCCTTTATCCTGATCTTGCTTTTCATCTTTAGGCTTTCCTTCTTCGTCTTTTTTATCGTCACCTTCTTTTTTGTCTTGATCGCCCTTGTCTTTCTTATCTTCTTTGTTATCGCCTTCTTTATCCTTTTGGTCTTGATCTTGCTGGTCTTTATTCTCGTCTTGCTGGTCTTTTTTGTCTTCGTTGTCTTTATTATCCTTATTTTGGTCTTGCTGGTCTTTTTGTTGTTCAGCACATTCTTTTGCTATTCCTAGATTATAACGCGTTTCTTCATCAGTAGGATTGTTTCTTAATGCATTTTTATAAGCCTCAACAGCTTCCTTACACTTTTTGCCCTTCATTAAAATATTTCCAATATTATGAAATGCTTTGTGCTTTTCTTCTTTTGAAGATGATGTTTCTACGACTTGTTGTTGACGAAATAACGACTCTTCTAAACTACCTTTTTTGTAATATGAATTTGCTAAATTATAGGCTCCAACGGCACTTGATGGGTTTTCTGAAAGTGCTTTTCTATATTCCATCTCTGCAGCAACAAACTCATTATCATTAATTAGTTGGTTGCCCTCATACACGTAATTATTCGCTTTTTTTAAAGCCAGTTGAGCCTGTTCATCTTTCTCTTGAGAAAAACAAACCGATACGGTTAAGGTCAATACTACGATAACTAAATTTTTCATGTTCATTGTCTTTCAATCTTTCAAAATAATACTAAAGATATTAAACCTATAGTCTTCAATTAGTTAAAGGTTTTATAAATTCTCATTAAATAAATTTAATTTCTTTAACCAAGCTGTTTTTCGTTCTAATAAGAAAATGTCTAAAAACAAAAAGAATAAGGCGAAGCCTAAAAACCATTGAAACTGATCTTTAAAATCAGCATATTGTTTGGCTTCAAACTCTGTTTTATCCATCTTATTTAAAATTTCTCCTATCTTATCGACCACTTCATTGGTATTTCTTCCATTAATATAATCTCCGTTGGCTTTATCAGCAATATTTTTAAGTATGTCTTCATTTAAACGTGTTATCACGGTTTCACCATTGTTGTCTTTCTTATAGTTTAAAACAATTCCATTACGTTTTTCAGGTATTGGACCACCTTTAAGATCCCCGACACCTATCGTGAATATTCTAATCCCTTCCTCACTAGCTTCTTCAGCTACGCTTGCAGCTTCTTCACTATGATCTTCACCATCAGAAATAATGATAAGAACCCGATTGGTTTGCTCTTCATCATCATAATAGGTTTTTGCTAATTTAATAGCTTCGTTTATGGCGGTTCCTTGTGACGATAGCATATCTGTATTCATGTTTTGTAAAAACATTTTTGAAGCAGCATAATCGGTAGTAATTGGTAATTGAGGAAATGCTTTTCCTGCATAGGCAATAATTCCAACACGGTCACTAGCTAAATTATTAATAATTTGTGTTACCAACTGCTTTGACTTTTCTAACCTATTTGGAGCTATATCTTCAGCCAGCATACTTTTAGAAACGTCAATTGCAAACACAATATCCACGCCCTCACGTTTAACAGTTTCTAATTTGGTTCCTATTTTCGGATTTACTAATGCAATTGCTAAACAGGCAAATGCTAAACCAAGAACTACTAGTTTTAATACCGATTTAAATAATGAGCGATTAGGACTTAACCTTTTAAGTAACTGTTTATCTGCAAATTTATTTTGTGATTTATGTTTCCAAATTTGGAGAATAATAAAAAACAGGAACATTACAGGAATAACTCCTAAAACCCAAAACCATATTTTTTCATCTAACTGATACATGAATATTTTTTTTCTGTGGATTCGTTTAATTTCTAGTTTTTGGTCTCTTTTCTCTATTCTCGTCTCTCAACTCTATCTATTTAAACAAAACTTCTAAAAATGGTAGCTCTTAACAAAAACTCAAACAGTAATAACAAACCTGCTAAAAGAACCAAAGGACGAAATTTTTCTTGATAGTTATAATACTTAAACTCATCAATATCCGTCTTTTCAAGCTTATTAATTTCTTTATAAATTTCTTCTAGCTTTTCCTTATTTGTTGCTCTAAAATAAATTCCCCCAGTAACGTCTGCAATTTCCTTGAGTAATTCTTCATCTATTTCTACTTGAACTTTTGAGTAAATAAAATCTCCTGTTCTACTATCGATATTCACAGGTGATAACGCAAGCCCATTAGTTCCTAAACCAATTGTGTAAACTTTAATGCCATATTCCACAGCTAATTCACTTGCTATTTTAGGATCTATAAATCCTGAATTATTAACGCCGTCAGTTAATAATATAATGACTTTGCTTTTTGCTTTACTATCTTTTAGCCTGTTTACGGCAGTTGCTAATCCAGAGCCTATAGCTGTTCCGCTTTGAATAATCGTATTGTATCTTATCTCTTTTAGTGACCTTAAGATTATGGACTTATCACTTGTTATAGGTGTTCTGGTATAACTTTCACCAGCATACTCTACTAATCCTATTCTATCATTGGGTCTTCCTTTTATAAATTCGGCAGCTACGTCTTTTAATGCTTCAAGTCTGTTTGGTAATAAATCTTTTGCTAGCATACTTGCAGACACATCAATAGCCATAACAATATCAATACCACGTGTTGTTTTTGTTCTGGTGGATACATCAACCGTTTGTGGTCTTGCTAAGGCCATAATAATAAAAGCCAGTGCCAATAATCTTAATGCAAATAATAGATGTTTGAATTTTGGCAACCATGAATTAGTCACTTTAAACCCTTTTAAACTTGATATTTTAAGTTCTGCTGTTTGCTTTTTATACTTAAGTATATACCAAAATATCGCTACCGGAAGTAGCAATAACAACCAGAACATTTCTTTATTTACAAAATCAATTCCTTCAAACATTATTCTTTTGGCTTAACAAGTTCTACTGAATTTAAAATACGATCTATCATTTTGCCTGCATACACATCATCTGCTCTCCAAGACAATATAACTTGTTGAATGATATTGTTTGAATTAAAAGCTAAAATGACATATTTCCCTTGCGATACTTGATTGCTTTCTCCTACCGGTAAATTAGCTGTTCCATGTGTTTTCAGTCCTTCTGCTCCATTAGGTGTTACAAATTTCTCGGTTTGTACAACAATATTTTGAACACCAGAATTCTCCCAGCTCGTTAAATTATTTTCGATAACTTCATTTAAATCGATCTCCTTATCGCCTTGAACATTTACTCTTGACGTGGCAACCACAACACTAAACTGCTCAATTAAACTACCATAACCAAACATGGTTATTTGAGCTTGTTGCGCTACTTCCTCAGGTAGTTCTGGAGATATTCGTTTTAAGACTTTTGGTGTGGAAATAGTAATTGGAGGAACACCATAATCACTAGAGACCCAATCTCCTTCTAGCAACTCTAAACTTTGATGCCCAATAATGGTGTCTTTAACATAATCAAAACCATACTTGATTGAAAACCCAACAAAAGTTGCTATCAATAGGAATAGAGAAATGACTATGGTAATAAAAACCTTTTTGCGCTTTTCCTTTCTTTCTAGTTCTTCTCTATATTTCTCGTCTAAAAGTTTTTCTTCCTCCGTTGGTTCTGGTAACACTTCTTTAACGTGATCTATCTCTTTGTCAATAATTTCTCTATCTAATTCTGCAAGAGCAACTTCTGGAGCCGATTTCGCAAATTTCACTAAGTCGGCACGTTTTAAGATACTTTCAATATTCTCAATGGTTTCTTGACTTAAATCGATTTGATTCCCATCTTTAAGAAGTCTAAGTCTATTTATGAGTTCATCTGTTGTACTTTCCATAGAATGGTCATAAACCTTTTCGTCCAAATATTTTCTAATAATAAGGGTCAATTCAGAATAGTATTCTTTATATTCTGCTTGCTTTAAATATTCACTTCCTTCTAATTTTTTTAAGGCTAATTTCGCCCTGTCATAAGGAGGGAGCAATGCTATTTTTTCTTCCTCGGTTAATGGTTTTTTTCGCCAAATAAACCAATATAATATCCCTGCAACAATCACTAACGCTAATAGTGTATAAAGCAGATATTTCCACCAGTTACTTGAAGATTTTTTTACTTCAATAATTGGTTTAATATCATACAACCCTTGCTTTGTTGTATCCACCAAAATATTTCTAACCTCAACTTTTAATGAGTCGGTAACTAGTGTTTTATTCCCTATGACAATTTTTTGAGGCGGAATTGTATATGTCCCTGAATCAAATTGTGTTAATCCGTATTTTTTTATGAGGTTGTATCGATTGTTTTTCTTAAGCGTATCTATTTTATAGGACTCTATCATTTCTAGAGGCGCAAATGATTGTCCTTCGGGAAATACTACTAAGCTAGTAGTGTCTGTTTGAACTTGAATACTATACGTAATCTGTTCTCCAATTTTTATAGAGGTAGAGTCAATAGATGCTTTTACTTGTGCAAAAGAGCCAAAAGACGTTAGAATCAAGAATAAAGACAACAATAACTGTAACCCAAAACATATTGAGTCCTGAGTTTTTATTCTTGTTTGCTTTATGTTCAATTTGTAATTCTTCATTCCAAAATCTTAAATTGATTATGCTCTAGCTTTAAAATATCCTAAAAGTTTTTTTACATAACTTTCATCCACTCTACAATCAATAGCCCCTGCGCCAGATTTTGAGAAGCTATCTTTATAATACCCTACTCGTTCACGATAAAACTTTGTATAATTGCTTCGCACTTTTTTAGAAGCTGTATTCACCAGCATAAGTTCTCCCGTTTCTTCATCTTGCATTTGAACCATTCCTAAATTTGGAATTTCTTCTTCCCGTTTATCATAAATTCTAATCCCTGTAACATCATGTTTTTTTGACGCTATTTTCATAGTATGTTGAAAATCATCCGCAATAAAATCCGATAGCACAAATACAATAGCCTTTTTCTTCATGACACTTGATAAAAACTTTAGTGCCTCCGCTATATTAGTTTGTTTACTTTTTGGTTTAAACTCAATGAGTTCGCGAATAATTCTCAAGACGTGTGAGCGGCCTTTTTTTGGTGGAATATAGAGTTCTATGTTATCAGAAAACAAAATCAACCCTATTTTATCATTATTCTGAGTGGCTGAAAATGCTAATGTCGCCGCAATTTCGGTAATGACTTCATTTTTAAATTGCTCATGCGTTCCAAAAAACTCCGAACCAGAAATATCAACCATTAACATCATGGTTAATTCTCTTTCTTCTTCAAAAACTTTTACAAAAGGCTCACTATACCTTGCCGTAACATTCCAATCTATATTTCTAACATCATCACCAAACTGATACTGACGTACTTCACTAAAAGTCATACCACGCCCTTTGAAGGTAGAATGATATTCGCCTCCAAAAATATGATCAGACAGTCGACGTGTCTTAATCTCTATTTTACGTACTTTTTTTAGTAATTCTTTAGTGTCCATCGTTTCATTTTCGATTGTAGATTTACGATTTGTCTAAACCATCTTTCGTCTTTCTAAAATCTTAAATTCTATGGTACTTCTATTTCGTTTACAATTTTGTTAATGATGTCTTCTGAAGTTACATTTTCAGCTTCTGCTTCATAAGTAATTCCTATTCTGTGTCTTAAAACATCATGAACAACTGCTCTAACATCTTCTGGAATAACGTAACCACGACGCTTTATAAATGCATAACATTTTGCAGCCGTTGCTAAGTTAATACTACCACGAGGCGATGCGCCAAAAGAAATTAAAGGTTTTAAATCGGGAAGTTTATATTTTTCAGGATAGCGTGTAGCAAAAATAATATCAAGAATATATTTTTCAATTTTTTCATCCATATATACCTCACGAATCGCTTCTTGAGCTTGTAATATTTTTGAAATTGACACCACAGGATTCACTTTATCCCAAGCACCTTTCATATTCGCTCTCATAATCAATTGCTCTTCATTTAGCTTTGGATAATCAATCACGGTCTTCAACATAAATCTATCAACTTGCGCTTCGGGTAACGGATACGTTCCTTCTTGCTCTACAGGATTTTGAGTTGCCATTACCAAAAAGGGCTTGTCTAGTATAAAGGTCTCATCCCCAATAGTAACTTGTTTTTCTTGCATAGCCTCAAGTAATGCGGATTGTACCTTGGCTGGCGCTCTGTTAATCTCATCAGCTAAGACAAAATTTGCAAATATGGGTCCTTTCTTAATTGAAAAATCATTAAGTTTCATGTTATAGATTAGTGTTCCTGTAACATCTGCAGGTAATAAATCTGGTGTAAACTGAATTCGGCTAAAACTACCATGAATAGCTTTCGCCAATGTATTAATCGCTAATGTTTTCGCTAATCCTGGAACACCTTCAAGTAGAATATGTCCTTGACCAAGTAGGCCAATAAGTAAGCGCTCAACCATATGCTTTTGACCTACTATGACCTTATTCATCTCAAGCATCAATAAATCAACAAAAGCACTTTCTTTTTCAATCTTTTCGTTAATTGTTTTAATATCTATTGTCCCTGTTTCTTCCATCTTATTAAATTTTTTAAAAGCCCGAATATACTGCCCTTAATTGAGCAATGCAAATTGTTAAAATTTTAAATAGAATGCTGTTAATAATTGGTTAAAATATTTAGCAAGTTCAGTTAATAATTGGTTAAATAAAAAGGAGCTATATCATTGATACAGCTCCTTTTTATAACTATCTTTTAAATAGTTTTAGGGAAACGTAATATCTCCTAAATCTACAGTTATATTTTCTTCTACAGTTACATCTGTAATTGTTATTACATCACCCGCAGAAGGCGTTAAGGTTACTGTATAAACTCCAACTGGAATATTTTCTAAAAGAAAAACACCTTCAGAATTTGTACTTGCCGTTTTTTCTGAACCGTCAACCATTACTGATGCAACTACAGAAAGTCCTGCATTAGTAATTTTTCCCGTAATATCACCCATTTTTAAATTTAATTGAATGGCTTCGTCTATAACAGTGGTTTCGCCATTAGTAACGGCAACGCCCTCAACTGTAGTTTCGGTATAAATAGAGGAAGCATCTGGAGTAATGACAAGGTTATAAGTTCCAGCAGGAACGCCCCATAAAGCAAAATGGCCATTTTCATCTGTATTAGCCGAAATAACAAAATCATCATCAGTTTCATCTGTTCCCATATCATCAACTAAAACAGATACTACGGAAGGAATATCATTCGGTTCAACAGTACCTTCAATAATTCCTGAATTCACTTCTGTACTTACATACAACACTGGTTTTAAAATAATATTACCTGAATTGCCCGCTACAACAATTGATTTATCAACATCAAAATCTAAAATAAAATCATAGGTATACCCTTCCTCAATAACAGCATTTACTTTAAGTTTTAACCCTGATTGCTGAGCACTGGGTGTTTTAAGTTCAAATTCTTCATCTTCTTCTAAATCATTTTCAATAACAATTGTATTACCATCACCTAAAACCAAACGCATTTGACTTAAAGTGCCAACTGGTATTGGGAAACGGTCTACAAGAACTTTGCTAATCCCACCTGTAAAATCTAGTAAGTTAACAATCTCGTTTTGGGCATTAAGAGACATCCAACCGTTATCACTATCATCATCATTATCCATTTTGATCATGACATCTACAACCTCAATGTTAACAGCCTTAAAATCTCCAGGAGCATCTACAAGTTTTATTGATATTTTAGGAGCTAAAGCTTCTTTAGTTCCAGATTCTGAATTAGTACATGAGTAAGAAGAAATTAAAATAATCGAAAGAATGATAAATTTTAATTTTTTGAGAGTTTTCATTTTTTTGGAATTTTAAATTGTTTATAATAATATATACGTTTTATAATAAGGGTTTAGACTTTTAAATAAAAATCTAAATAAATTAGTTAGAAAAAAGCCCTGTTTTTTAAATAGCAATCTGATAAAATAAAAACATTTATAATTAATGGCAATGGTAATAAATTACATCCATTTTAAGTATTTTTATACGTGTATTGCAAAAAAACTTGTATAAAGAGTAAAATCTATTTAATTAATACATTTAAAATAATGATAAAAACGGCATTAATTACGGGCGCCACCAGCGGAATAGGAAAAGCTACAGCATATGAATTTGCTAAACATGGAATACGATTAATTCTGTGTGGTAGACGACTAGAACGTCTTCAAACTATTAAAAAAGATTTAGAAACATTGACCCATGTTCACGTCTTAAGTTTTGATGTTAGAAATAATGCAGAAATTGAAAATGCAATAAACTCACTTCCGAATAATTTTAAACGCATTGACATCCTCATTAATAATGCTGGTAACGCTCATGGATTAGATTCTATACAATCTGGAAGTCTTGATGACTGGGATGCCATGATGGATATTAATGTTAAAGGTCTGCTTTATATGAGTAAGGTCATTATCCCTCAAATGACAGAAAGACAATCAGGTCATATTATAAACATCGGATCCTCGGCAGGGAAAGAAGTATATCCAAAAGGTAATGTATATTGCGGTAGTAAGCATGCTGTTTTAGCCATTACTGAGGGGATGCGCTTAGATTTAAACCCTTTTGGAATTAAGGTTGGTGCCGTAAATCCCGGTTTGGTTGAAACTGAATTCTCTAAAGTTCGATTTAAAGGTGATAAGATTGCAGATTCTGTTTACAAAGGATTTAAAGCCCTACAACCCGAAGATATTGCAGACATTATATACTTTGTAATATCGCGACCATATCATGTAAATATTGCTGATTTATTAGTATTTCCAACGGCACAGGCTAATAGTACAACTGTTAAAAAGGAGTTGTAATAAAATAAGATTTCTGCTTTTGCATTAATAACAAATATGATTAATAAACGCCTACTTATAAAAAACCTTTTGGCTCATAACGATGAGAACAGTTTTTATGATAAAAAACGAAAAATTGATATTAGTCATAAAGAAGGCAAGGCTAAGTTTTTAAAACATATTTGTGCACTCTCAAACAGCAACCCAAAGAACAATGCTTATATCGTTATCGGGGTTGAAGACGAAGACAATACCATTGTTGGCGTTGATTTTTTTGATGATAGTAAAATTCAAAACCTCATCAATGCATATCTAACCAATCCGCCCATTGTTCAATATGAAAATATTCCGTTTCCACATTTACTAGATAACCAAGTAGTTGGTTTAGTAACTATACGCCCTATAGACAAAATAACATCTCTAAAAAAGAACATTTGGAAATATTATGGTGGTTCTGTTTTTTTTAGGGAAGGTAGCAATAGTATGCCAAAAGTGTTTGATATTGAAATTACAGATAACAATTCTAAAATAGTTGAAGCTATAGAAAATCATGCGCAAAATAATATTGAACACACCTTAAATGGTGTGTTTGATTTTATGAATAAGCGGCAGGATTATCATCCTCAATACAAAGTCTTTAAAGAGTATTTTGTGTTGTGTTGGGCAGGGCAAAAAAAAGTAGTAAAAGATGAAACGTTTTTCTCTAGAGTTGATATTGAATTAATAAATGAACAAGTGCGTCTATTCTTTTCAACCTTAGATGAAGTCTCCATTAGTTATGATAGTGATTATTTTAAAATAGTAGAATATGTTTGCCTTGGACTACATAATCACTATAAATATTACCCTTTAGAAGAAACTAAAATTCAATTTGAAAATAATGCTAATTATCTGATAGAAACCAAGCTGCTTTTTGAACCACCACAATTTGATAAAAAAGTGTTGCATCATATTTACAATAGCAATAATGCTCTTTTGGAAAAACTTAAAAAAGGACTTTCACTTTCAAAAAACGAAGAACACGATTTAAAAAACTTACCAGCTACCTACCTAATTTGTTATTTAAACTTATTTCATGAAGCTATTGACAAACTAAATGAAGCCAAACCATATTTAAAAAAATATAGTGAAGAAATCTATAATTTGTTTAATGAAGCCATCCGAATTCTAAGAAAAGTAAAATATAGCTAAAGACTCTTTTATTTAACCTTAACTTAATAATTACATAGCATTGCTTATCAAAATATTATTGATTTTTGCAACGCTATTAATCAGTTTAAATAACCTCGTTTCTCCCAACAAAGATTGGCATTGAAATGAGGTTTTTTAGCTTTAAATCTTTAATTAGATGCTTTTTCTAAATAAATTCTAATTGATTAAATGATTTATTAAGTACTTTTCTATCATTGACCTCTAACCATTTGCTTAAAACCGTCGCATAAATCATTCTAAAATCTATTTCAAATTTCAAATCACCGTTATCATCCAAATCACTCAAACTTGGCATACCATTATAAAGTCCTTGTTTTTTTAAATTTTCGCCAATAATAAAAACATTATTAGCAGTACCATGGTCTGTACCAACATTAGCATTTTGTCTTACACGACGCCCAAATTCAGAAAAAGTTAAAATTAAAGTGTCTTTAAAAGTATTATTTTCTTTTAAATCTTGAACAAAGGCTTCTATACTTTCACCATATATACCTAACAATCGTTTTTGCGTATTTAGTTGATTAACATGGGTATCAAATCCCCCTAAAGAGGTATAAAATACTTTTGTCTCTAATCCTGAATTGATGAATTGCGCTGTTGTTTTTAGTTGATTTGCAAACTTATTTTTAGGATATTCTTTTTTTGACGAAAACGTCTTACTCGTTTCGTAAATATATTTTGCCGAAGATTCAGCAGAAATCATGGATTTATATAAATACCCTAAATTGTGTTCGTTTAAATGGGCATCATGTTGATGGTTGATAATGTTTTTAAAATATGGGTCTTTGGATAAATTGTATAAAGAATTGGCATTTTGAGTAGCAATAGCATTATTAGTTTCACCTTTCATCGCTAATGATAAACTATCATCAACTTCTATGGCAGAATACGTCTGTTTTCCATAATTATCAAGATAACGTCCTAACCATCCACTTTGTGAGTATTTATCAGAATCGGTGGCTGTTTGCCAAATATCCATAGATCTAAAATGAGATCTTACAGGGTTAGGATACCCTACATTATTTATGATAGCTAAATAGCCATTATCATATAAACGTTTTAAAGGTGTCAGGTTTTTATTTAAACCAACCTCATCGTTAAGTTTAATAATGTCGTTTACTTTAATACCTAATGTTGGTCGCTCCTTATAATACAAATCATTCCTAAAAGGAATAACAGTATTCAAACCATCATTACCTCCTGAAAGTTGAATAATAACTAATCTCTTATATCCTAATTTATTGACTGCTACCTGCTCAAAAGCTTTTACAAAACTTGGAACAAAAAACAAGCTGCTTGCTAACGACGATTGTTTTAAAAATTTTCTTCTGTCCATAATTAACACATTTGATATTCTGGTAACGACATTATTTGAATGCAATATTCCTGTTTAGATGTTTTACTTAAAGATTTTAAGTACTCGTCTGTATTTTGACTAATACTGCATGCCAATAAGTGGTTTTGTAAATCATTAATATCAACATTCTTAAATTGGTTATTAAAATATGCCCAATCAGTCTCGGTTTTAAATCGTTTTCCAAATTTATTTTTGAAGGCTTGTTTTTTTAATTCTATTGCTTGATCAGCTGAAACTTTTTCAGCTATGGATATGTAGGCATTGTTTAAAAGAAGTGAGGGCAATTTTAAACGCATTACAATAGTATTGCTATCTATCCAGTTTTTCCCTTCTTTCCAACCAGCAACATTTGGGGGATTTAATAAAATTTGCCCTAGTAATTTTTGAATATATAATAGCTGCTTTGAATCATAAAAATGTAATGGAACATAGGTTTTTATTCCTGCCAAAAGTTCAACTGGTGATTTTATTTTTGTGCCTATATTTTTATCGTCATAAAACCACTCTGAAAGCATCACATATCGCATCAAATTTTCAATATCATAATCGGCATAAAAAACATTGGTCATATTTTCTATATGGCGCTCATTTATAACATCATTTACGAAGTGGCGATATATTTTTTGGCATATAAAATGTGCACATTGTTTTTGTTCTAATATGATATTGATGATGTCTTCACCGGTAAAGTTTCCTGTTTTACCAAAAAAAGTTTTGTTACTATTATCGTGCTGAAAATATCTTAAAACAAAATCTCCTTGCAAGTTATGGCTATAGCCTGTAAAAGCTTTAGCGCTTTCTTTAATGTCTTCTTCAGAATAATTTCCAATACCTAAGGTGAATAATTCCATCAGTTCACGAGCAAAATTTTCATTTGGTTTTTGCTTTCTATTTTGTTTCGTGTTTAAATATTTTGTCATAGCTGCTTCTTTAGATATGGCAACTACAAAATCTCTAAAATTACCTAAAGCATATTGGCGTAACGTATTATGAAATTTTTGAGTGTAAATATAATTATTGTCTTTACACACAAAATGATTCGCCCAAAAGAGGGTCATTTTTTCATGTAACAAGGCATTAGAATTTGAAAGTCTTTCTATCCATGCAACATTAAGTTCTATAGACTTCTTTTTACTTATTCTTTGAATTTGCTTAATATTCTCTCTCGTTTTTTCAATAGAACCAGTCATCAAAGCATCAAGCTCAGACGTGTCTAATTTTAAAGGCTTAGCGTCTTTTGATTGAGAAATAAGATTATCAACTATGGCATTTTTACTTTTTTTAGACAGGGTTTTAAGCTGGTTAGGAAGAATTCCAAAACCAACACGCCAATATAAATGATGAATATAATTCTTTTTCATTTAAGAAAATTTATATAAAGTATTAGACTTAAATAAGTTAAAAAGGTTTAATTTAAAAAAAACTCGCCATAAAAAAACCGTTTCTAAAAAGGAAACGGTTTTTAAATAGATACTATTTTATACGATTACAAATCAAACTTAATTCCTTGAGCTAACGGCAACTCAGTCGTATAATTAATGGTATTTGTTTGTCTGCGCATATACACTTTCCATGCATCACTACCAGACTCGCGTCCACCTCCAGTTTCTTTTTCACCTCCAAAAGCACCCCCTATTTCAGCACCAGAAGTTCCAATATTCACATTAGCAATACCGCAATCAGACCCTTGAACAGATAAAAATCGTTCTGCTTCACGTAAATTGTTAGTCATAATTGCTGAACTTAAACCTTGTGCAACACCGTTTTGAATTTCTATGGCATTTTCAACGTCTCCCGAATATTTTAATAAGTATAAAACAGGAGCAAACGTTTCATGTTGAACAATTTTAAAATCAGGTTTTGCTTCAGCAATAGCTGGTTTTACATAACAACCCGACTCATAACCTTCTCCTGAAAGCACGCCGCCTTCAACGACAATATTTCCACCTTCTTCAACCACTTGCTCTAAAGCTTTTTGGTACATTTTCACAGCATCTTTATCAATTAAAGGACCTACATGATTCGATTCATCTAACGGATTACCTATTCGCAATTGTTTATAAGCATCGGTCACTGCTGCTTTTACTTTATCATAAATAGATTCGTGAATAATCAATCTTCGCGTACTGGTACAGCGTTGCCCAGCCGTTCCAACGGCGCCAAAAACAGCGCCAATGACAGTCATTTTTATGTCGGCATCTGGAGTTACAATAATGGCATTATTTCCTCCTAATTCTAATAACGATTTTCCTAAACGTCCTGCTACTTCCCGCGCTACAATTTTACCCATTCGCGTCGATCCTGTGGCGGAAATTAATGGAATACGTTGGTCTTTTGTCATAAATTCTCCAACTCTGTAATCGCCATTTATTAAACAAGAAATACCTTCTGGTAGATTATTTTTCGCAAACACTTCGGCTGCAATATTCTGACAAGCGATACCACATAAAGGTGACTTTTCACTAGGCTTCCAAACACAAACATCGCCACAGATCCAAGCCAAAGCCGTATTCCAAGCCCATACAGCCACTGGAAAATTAAACGCTGAAATGATGCCAATCACACCAAGCGGATGATATTGCTCGTACATTCTGTGTCCGGGACGCTCACTATGCATGGTTAAACCATGAAGCTGACGAGACAAACCAACGGCAAAATCACAGATATCTATCATTTCTTGAACTTCTCCCAATCCTTCCTGATAGCTTTTACCCATTTCATAAGACACCAGTTTCCCTAAAGCTTCTTTCTTCTCGCGTAATTTATCTGCAAATTGTCTTACAATCTCTCCTCGCTGAGGCGCTGGCATGATTCTCCAGGTTTTAAAAGCTAATGTTGCAGCTTCCATCACCTTTTCATAATCTGCCTTCGTTGTTGACTTTATTGTTCCAATTAATTGTCCATCAACAGGTGAATAACTATTAATTAATTCTCCGTTAGAAAAATCATTAGATCCTGTTGAAGATCCTTCATTAATGTCTTTAACGCCTAGTTGATTTAATGCTTCTTTTATTTCGAAATCAGCAGTAATTGCCTCCATATTAAGATTTTTTTACGAATTATATAATTTTATAACAAAGATACTAATAAAAAGTTGTTTCAAACCTTGACTTAATTTTTAAATAATGTAACTTTAAAACTCAATTTAAGTTTCCTTTTTCAATGAATGCGAACCTTCCCTATTACGCCGTAATTTTCACCTCAACCCATTCTGAAAATACTCAAGGATATGCAGAAATGGCAAACAAAATGGAGGAACTAGCGAAACAGCAAAATGGTTTTTTAGGTATGAATAGTGCCAGAGAATATATAGGTATTACCGTTAGTTATTGGGAAAGTTTAGACGCCATAAAAAAATGGAAACAAAACTATGAGCATTTAGAAGCGCAACAAAAAGGGAAAAGTGATTATTATTCATGGTATCATATTAGAATATGTAAAGTGGAACGTGAATATGATTTTACCGCTTTAAAGTAAAGTGCCCCATAAATTTTTGGCCTTCAATAATAATAAGATACCAGTAATCATCCGTAGGTAAATATTCGTTTTGAAATTTACCATCCCATTCAAAAGGGCTATTGGTTGAAGATTTTAACAACTTCCCATAGCGATTAAAAATCGAAACCTGTGAGGAGCTAAAATATTCTATTCCTGCTAAACTAAACGTGTCTTTAACACCATCACCATTAGGTGTAAAGAATTTTGGAATATAAAAATGTAAGTGTTGGCTTGTAATTATATTATTACAATCACTTTGTTTTACATAAATAGAATAAAACCCTCCTTCAACATTATAAAAAATATTATTTGGTTGAAAAATATTTCCATTTATTGAATATAAGAAATCTCCTGTATTTAAAGTTGTAACAACTATATTATTACCGTCTGAGATTACATTTTCAATTATTGGAGTCTCTAATAATATTATGTTAAAAATGATCGTCTCAAAAGAACAAAAACCATTCGTAATTTCAACAGAAAAAGTACCGGCTGTATTAATTATTATTTCATCAGTACTACTACCCGTACTCCAAACATAACTCGGATTAGAAATATTTGTTTGCGCTTGTAATGTTAATGAAGTGCCTTCACATAATTCTAGATTTTCCTCTATTACATTTCCAGGTTGTGTTCCAGAAACTTCCCAAGAACATGTAACCGTATTAAATGTAGCTGTTTCCCAACATTCTAAAACTGGTTGAATAGGCTGTGTACCTGAGACAGACCAAGAGCAAGTTGCATTATTAAAAGTAGCTATTTCCCAACATAGTAAATTAGGCTGTGGTGGCTGGGTTCCTGTAATATCCCAAGAACAGGTTCCTGTGTTAAATGTTGCCGTTTCATAACATGATGTTGTAGGTTGAACAGGTCGCGTTCCTGAAACATCCCAAACACAAGTTGAGTTATTAAAAGTTGCCGTTTCCCAACAGCTTAAACCTGTTGGCATTGCAGGTTGTATGCCAAAAATATCCCAAGAACATGTCACTGTATTGAAGCTCACTGTTTCCCAACATTCTATCGTTGGTTGAACAGGTTGCGTTCCTGAAACATCCCAAACACAAGTTGAGTTATTAAAACTAGCGCTTTCCCAACAGTTTAAACCTGTTGGCATGACAGGCTGAGTGCCAAAAACATCCCAAGAACATGTCACTGTATTGAAGCTCACTGTTTCCCAACATTCTATTGTTGGTTGAACAGGTTGCGTTCCTGAAACATCCCAAACACAAGTTGAGTTATTAAAAGTTGCCGTTTCCCAACAGTTTAAACCTGTTGGCATGCCAGACTGAGTGCCAAAAACATCCCAAGAACATGTCGTTGTATTAAAGCTCGCTGTTTCCCAACATTCTATAGTTGGTTGAATGGGTTGAGTCCCTGTTATTTCCCAAGAACAGGTAGAATTATTAATAATTGCCGTTTCCCAACAAGCTATTGTTGGCATAGGTGGTAATTGATTAATTGTTAATTGATATTCATCAGAAAATGAAACACATTGTGGATTAGATAAATTAATGGCAACTTCTGCAATTTTAGCTCTGTAATATGTTGTATTTGAAGGAGAAATTGAAAGGGTTTGATTCATTTGGCCTGCAATGTCGTTCCAAGTAGCTCCTGAATCTGTACTTTCCTGCCACTGATAAAAGTGTGTCCTATAAACAACGAAATCTGGTGTAGCCGTTAAGGTTGAATTAAAGGGTGTTTGGCTACTACATAAACTAACTGAAGTATCGTCGTTGAAATCTGTAACTATAACCGTATCTCCACAAGATTTAAATTCAATATCATCAATTGCTAAATCGTTACCACATCCCCCTTGACCATTATTTATCATCTTCAAAATAATCTCATTCTGCCCTGCTAAGGTTTGAAAAACCAAAGCAAATTGTTCCCAATTTGGGCTTGAAGTTTCAACAATATTTCCCGTATCTCCGAAAGCCAACCTATTCGTATCAGAACTATCCCAAATTTCAAATCGAACATTAATGGGAATTGTTCCGCCATTTTGAGAGCAAAAACTATTTGCTATAACGAGATTGATTACCCAGGCAGAAAACTCATATGTTGTAGTTTCACAGAGTCCAGAAACTCTAGTTTGGTAAAATTCTCCTGGAATTTGGTCAGCTTGTACAATAAGAAATTTACCGTTAGTGTCACCTACCGTATGATCTTCACTTAATTGAAACCAATCAAGACCGTTAGCTAATGTATTATTTGATACTGTGTATTCGCCGTTACCAGGGATTCCACTATTGTAGGTATACGTTGTTGTTCCAGTTGGTAAAGGGGTATTACTAGTTCCTGTCCCAAATGTTTCTGTAAAAATAGGGTCGCCTGAATTTCCAGCACAAAAACCAAGTTGTGCTTGACTCTTTTGTGTAAAAAAACAAACATAAACGATTAATATAAAAACAATATTTTTATTGATATTAGTTGGCTTTAAGTCTTAAAAAGTTCTCAATAGTTAAATTAATATGGCTATATT
>NZ_DBNGMQ010000026.1:0-2125 GCF_057126245.1 Yeosuana sp.
TTTATTTATACTATAAAACTGTAACCTTTAAACGTAAAGTGGCGTTTTGGTCTTTGGTTGTTGTTTTTTTATTGATTCATTTTATGAATATGTTTGGCCCACCACCTCCTTCAATTATTGCAGTAGCTTGGTCTGCAAATTTAATGTGGCTATTTGTGTTTTGGGCTTGGTGGATTGAAAAGAAGTAGCACTTTGTGAATTTTATGTGCAAAAAAATCAATAATTTATCCTGCTATTGTATGTCTTAACCCTAAAAGTTCAAATTAGGCTGAAGACATACATTTATGAACTGTGCAAATATTTATTCGTTTGATAACTTACTTCATTTCATATTAAAAGATTAATTTAAACATTTAAAAGAAAATACTATGTCAAATGAATTTGAGAAAGGAATAATATTTTCCTATAACAAGAGTATTACTTATGCAGAAAAAGCTGTTGTTAGTAAACATATCTTAAAAAAAGAAACAGGGAATATCTCATTATTTGCTTTTGATAAAGACGAAGGATTGAGTGAACATACAACACCTTTTGATGCCTTAGTTTTTATAGTTGATGGTAAAGCTGATATAAAAATAAATGGTGTTTCCAATATTCTTGAAGTAGGCGAAAGCATAATAATGCCGGCAAATGTTCCTCACGCATTAATTGCAGTCGAGAAATTTAAAATGGTATTAACAATGTTAAAGAGCAAATAACATAAATTAAATGACCTTATACGAGTTTAATAGATTAGAACTAAATGAATGTATGGAAGCTGTAAACCAGTACGGTACATTCTTAGACAACTACATTACTAAAGATATTCGCATTAACTGTTATGCCATAGACAAGTTCTTTGTAGAGGTTGTTTATGATGATGAATATAACACTATAACCGAAGAGAGAAGTTTTAAATATGGGCATAGTCTTGATAAGTATGCTCCAAAGTTAAATTAGTTTAAATAAAAAAGGGTGCGAATTAACGCACCACTATTTTTTGATTTATTATGATTAATGATTTATTTATAAATATTATTATTTATTTCTTCTCACGTTATTCCAAGTGAAACTTTTTCTGTTATTATAGGTTCTGCGGATGTGATTGTTTGTTATAGTTGTCATGGTTTCTGGTTTTATAATTGGTTTGTACTAGAAAGACGACATAAGTAAAAATTTGTTACAGTACTACGTAAGAAGAAAAGCTTTTTTAAATACGGACATAGTCTTGATAAGTATTCTGCAAAGTTTTAATTAGTTCCTCTAAGTCTAACACATCAGTTAAAAATAATGTGCCTAATGTTAGTGTTGATGATTTGACCTAAAATATATTAACATATAATAGATTAAGAGTTACAAGAAATTGTAACTCTTTTTTTGCCACAATGCTAATTTTTCAATTGAAGATTAAATTTTTCTGTCAATATAAAAATTTATAAGCTCTGCTGTTATAATTGGACTGATTAATATCATTTCGCATTTTATTCACAAAATATAACTTTAAAACGATCTGCTAGTATTAATTAATATTATTATACCATTATGAAAAAAATTATTTTATTTTTAATCTTTTTGCTTTTTGCAGTTGTTTACACAACGGCCCAAAAGTCAGTTGCATTACATAGCAACGGAACCACAACTATTTTTGGTGGCGATACACCTTTAGTAGATGCCTATGAAGCTTCAATAACTGGCGACACCCTTTATGTATCCGGAGGTAATTTTACAATGCCCGGAACCATTGATAAAGGCTTGGTAATTATTGGAGCGGGTTACCATCCTGAATCTACTGCTGCTACTCAAAAAACGTATATAACTAATACCTCTAATATTTTTCTTGGCGATAACGCCAGTAATTTGTATATGGAAGGGATGGAATTATATAGTGGGTTGTCTAAATCTAGTGGAGTTATAACCGATTTTACATTAATTCGATGTAAAATAAATGGAGGCATAAGTTTTGCAGGATCAGGCGATCCAACCAATGCAACCATTGTACAATGTGATATTGGTGGAACTATTCAATTACAAGGTGTAACCTATTCCTTGATTTCTAATTGCATTTTGAGAGGCAGATTAGATTATTCAAACAATAATATTGTTAAAAACAACATTTTTTTATATGTAAATAGTAGTAATGCTCCTA